>CAYQBE010000059.1:0-27186 GCA_964415625.1 uncultured Clostridium sp. | reverse complement strand
GTAGAAGTACATGGGATGGGTTTTTGGACGCGGGTTCGATTCCCGCCAGGTCCATCATTTGTAGTATGGAGAGACTCGTGGAATGGGTGGACTTCTTACTACAAAAGGCGTTCAGAATTGCGCCGGGGCCATAATTTAAAAATTACAATTCTGATATGGAAACATAGCTCAGCTGGGATGAGCGTTCGCCTCACACGCGAGAGGTCATGGGTTCGAGTCCCATTGTTTCCATCACCAAGGCTTGGTTCTGAAAACAGCGGAACCAAGCCTTTTTTCGTTGGTTTGACGGGAAAGACGGGGAAGAAAGCGTTGGGAGCAATGAAGTACATCTAAATACTTGCAGAGGCAAAGAGCGGCAAGTAGGAGGCGGTTCTGCGGCGACGGTTTGGAAATATTGGAAGAGATTTACAGCATAGGTTTTCAGGATTGGAATGGCGGGAATTGGGGATTGTGCCGGGTGGTGATTCAGGGTATAATATTTATAAAAAATGATTGAAATATAGTGAGATTTGAAGTGCTTATCATTTAAGGAGATTATGATAAGTAAGAAAGAGAGGGAAACAAGTTATGAGTAATAGAGAAAGAATCGTGCAGCTTTTAGACATCATACCTGATTATAAAATGGGGTATGTTCTGGCATATGTCCAGGGAATAGCAGCAGATGAAGAGGCAGATGATATTTTTTGCCAAAGGATGGTTGAAAACTATGAAAATGATCCTGATCCTGAAAAAGACAAAACATATACACTTGAAGAGTGTATGAAAGAATGGGGGATTCATTGATGTATAAAATCATCATCAAGAAAAAGGCGAAGAAATTTATTGATAAACTTCCCCAAAATGAACGGTATAGAATTGTAAAAGCTATTGAATTACTGCCAAATGGCGAGGACATCAAGAAGCTAAAAGGACATGATGATTTATTGCGCTTGAGAGTTGGAAATTATAGAATTATTTACACAGTCAACCATGGGGAATTGATTGTTTTAGTAATCGATGCAGGAAACCGTGGGGATATATATAACAACTATTAATAAAGCAATGGAAAAATATTTGAAGGATATAATATTTATAAGGAAGGAGAGAAAATGTGATTGATATTGAAACAATAAGAGAATATTTTAAAAATGATACGATAGTAATTACACAGCATGCAAAAAAATAGATGCAGAGAGCGGAGCATCAAGCAGAAGGATATAAAAAATTGTATTATGACAGGAGAAATAATTGAACAATATCCAGAGGATTTTCCATTTCCCAGTTGTTTGATTTTTGGGCGTGCGGCGGATAATAGAATTATACATGTTGTAGTAAGCGATGAGGGGGAATCTGGACGTATTATAACGGCCTATATACCTAATCGAAGCAAGTTTGAAGATGATTTAAAGACCAGGAAGGAGACTAGATGAGTATGAGATGCACAAGTTGTAAAACCGGACAAATGGAAGAAAGTAAGACAACATATTTTGCACAGCTTAAAGATTGCTACGTTATTATAGAAAATGTGCCCTGTATGAAATGTAGCCAGTGCGGTGAAACTGTTTTCAGAAACTCTATTGCAGAAAAAATAGATGATATTTTGGATGATCTAGAAAAAATAGTAAGTAAAATTTCAATTATTGATTACTCTAAGGTTGCATAGAGGGTAAAGATAACGAGCAGAATCACTTTGGTACATGATTTTATTTCTGCTGCCCTGGAGGACTAAAGATATATAGCTAAACTATTTCGTGAAAGTAGAGAAAAAGTCAGATATGAGCGAGCGAGAACGGATAAAGCAGGCTATGGACAGACTTCCGGAATATAAACTTGCATATATAGCGAATCTGATATTGAGTATGGAAAGATATTACCTCAATCACAAAGAAACGATCAGCTTTTACAATCTGCTGCTGTTTACTGCAGAATATCTCTATGACAACCAAACCTGATTTATCAATATCATAAAGTATTCCGGGCAGAATAACTTTCGCTTATCTGTACTGGAACTATTAAAGCAGATTTATCTCCGCCTGATACAGGAAATATATGAGGAAACAATTACCGAATTGATTTCCGACGTGCCTAAAAAAATATGCAGAGACACCAATGACATCCTCAGACAGGCAATGATATACCAGGACATGCAGATTAAAAATACATACGGCTGGAATCTATAATCATAGAAAAATGCTTGCTTGTATGATAAGATGATAAGAGAGGAAGAGAGTATAATAAATAGAAGTATGTGGAGGTAAGTATGAAACTTGAAACCGAGAGATTATATATGCGGGAAATGAATCAAGGGGACTTTGATTCTCTTTGTAAAATCCTGCAAGATGAAGAAACAATGTATGCTTATGAGGGAGCATTCAGTGAAGGTGAAGTTCAGGAATGGCTTGACAGACAAATCTGCCGTTATCAAAAATGGAACTTTGGTTTATGGGCAGTCATTCTAAAAGAAAGCGATGAAATGATAGGACAGTGCGGACTTACAATGCAGCCCTGGAAAGATGAGGAAGTGCTTGAAATAGGCTATCTTTTTGAAAAATCATATTGGCATAACGGGTATGCCATCGAAGCAGCAGAGGCGTGTAAAAAGTATGCATTTGAAATCTTAGAAGCAGATGAAGTTTGTTCTATCATCAGAAATACAAATACAGCATCTCAAAATGTTGCAATAAGAAACGGAATGATCATGACAGACAAGTGGACAAAACATTACAGAGGTGTAGATATGCCCCATTACCGTTATGTGGTACAGCGTTGACAACTTAATTAAAAACGATAAACGAAAAAATGACATTAGTATTATATAAAAAATACCAAATACCTTCAACAATTCCTTAATATCAATCTGACGAATAATAACAGAAATTCCTTAAAAATCTAAAAAAAAAATGAAGTTTGCTATATTTATGTTTTTATATGTTATAATAAATTGTGTCAGTGCGAGCTGTGTAATTTGTCATCAATTTTCTGATAGAAATTGATGACAAATTACAATCAGGAAGGCTTGCAACGTATGTGCAGATGTCAATGAAAGTATATATAGCTAAAAGCAGGCTGTGGATTTTTATAATGAGAGGAATGGGCCTATGGCGGAGTTTGTTCAACTGGAGAATATCACAAAAGTATACAAGATGGGTGAAGTGGAGATCCGGGCTGTGGACGGGATTGATTTTGCCATTAAAAAAGGGGAGTTCGTGGTCATTGTAGGCCCCAGCGGGGCAGGAAAGACGACGGTTCTGAACATTCTTGGCGGGATGGATACCGCCACCACAGGCAGGATTATGGTGGACGGGGAAGATATTACCGGATACAATGAGCGTCAGCTCACCGGTTACCGGAGAAACGATATCGGATTTGTATTTCAGTTCTACAACCTGGTTCCGAACCTGACGGCAAAAGAGAACGTGGAGCTTGCGCTGCAGATCTGTAAGGAGCCGCTGGATGCGCAGACGGTGCTGGAGGACGTAGGGCTGGGAGACCGCTTGGACAATTTTCCGGCACAGCTTTCCGGAGGGGAACAGCAGCGTGTATCTATCGCACGGGCGCTGGCAAAGAACCCCAAGCTGCTGCTCTGCGATGAGCCGACCGGAGCGCTGGACTACAATACCGGGAAGGCAATCTTAAAGCTCTTGCAGGATATGTGCAGAGAAAAAGGCATGACTGTGATCGTGATCACTCATAATTCCGCATTGGCTCCGATGGCGGACCGTCTGATCAAGATCAAGAATGGGAAGGTATCCAGCATGGAGACCAACGCGCATCCGCTGTCGATAGACCTGATCGAGTGGTAGGAGACTGGTAGTATATCAGGATAAATTATGGAAAAAGAAAACGGCAGGTTTTACATATGGGTAAAAAAGCATTAAGAAAAGACTTTTTCATGGAGATCAAAACCAGCTTCGGAAGGTTCATGTCGATTTTTTTCATCGTGGCCATCGGGGTTGCCTTTTTTTCGGGAATCCGTGCCACGGAACCGGATATGCGGTACTCGGGGGATGCCTATTTTGACGAAAAGAAGCTGTTTGATATCCAGGTGATCAGCACGCTCGGGCTCACAGAGGAGGATGTCCGGGCATTGAAAAAAGTAGACGGGGTGGAGAAGGTAGAATACGGCTATTCCGTGGACGCCCTGTGCCTGGCAAATGACAGCCAGCAGGCGGTACATATCATGTCCATCCTCCCGACCATGAACCTGCTGACCGTGGAGGAAGGCCGACTTCCTGAGAAAAAGGATGAATGCGTGGTAGATGTGGATTATCTTGGAACCAGCGGATACCGGATCGGAGATCAGATCACATTTACCTCCGGGACGGAGGATGCGATCACGGACAGCCTGGCTGTGGATACATTTACTATAGTAGGAACCGTCAGCAGTCCGTGCTATATCGGATTCCACAGAGGAAGTACGACCATCGGCACCGGAAATATTGCCGGTTTTATCAGTGTGCCGGAAGAAAGTTTTTCCATGGAGGTCTATACGGAGTTGTATGCCTCCGTGAAAGGTGCTGCCGGGCTTCTGGAATTTACGGATCCTTATGCAGAACGTGTGGAGGAAGTGAAAGAACATGTTGAAAGCATTCGTGAAGAGCGGGAAGACGCACGGTATCAGGAGATCATAGACGAGGCAAATGAAGAGCTGGACGACGCGAAAAAAGAACTGGAGGATGGAAAGAAAGAAGCGGAGAAGGAGCTTGGGGATGCCAAAAAGAAACTGGACGACGGCCGAAAGCAGCTGAATGACGGAAAAAAGAAGATCAGCGACTCCGAAGCAGAATTGGAAAAATCCCGGGCTGACCTGATCTCCGGCCAGAGTGAAGTGGATCAAAACCGGGCGGAGCTGAATCGGCAGAACGCGCTGCTGAATGAAAAGATTGAGGAATACAACCAGCATGTAGAAGAGTATAACGGACAGCTGGAGGAATATAACAAGAAGCTGGCGGAATTTAACCAGCAGTTGGATGAATTTAATGAAAAGAAAGAAGAATTTAACGAGAAGAAGCAGGAGTATGAGCAGGGCAGAGCAGAATATGAACAGGGGCTGAGGGAATATAACCGGACTAAGCAGCTTTTGGAAGAGCAGAGTGCGGAACTTGAGGCGGGCTCCCGGGCGGTGGAGGAAGGCTTTGCGAAACTGCAGGCAGGAGAAAGTGAGCTGGCTGAAGCGAAGGCGAAGCGTAGTGAACTTGAGGCACAGCTAAATACGCTTATTAACAGCGGCGCGGCGGATGCCCCTGAAAACCAGGAAGAACTTGCAAAATTGAATGGATCGATAAAGGTTCTGACGGAACAGATTACAATAGCAGAGAATACCCGGACTAAGCTCCAAAAAAACCAGGCTGAGCTGGCTGCCGGAAAAATCGAATTGGAGAACGGAAAAGCCCAGCTGGCCGCCGGAAAAGCCGAACTGGACGCGGCAGCCCCCCAGTTGGAGGAGGCCAGGCTCCAGATCGAAGCCGCACAGGTCCAGATCGATGATGCCCAGGCTCAGTTTGACGAGGGGCAGGCTCAGTTGGAGGACGGGGACCGTCAGTTAAAGGACGCCAAGGCGCAATTGGACGATGCCCTGGCTCAGCTGGAAGACGGGAAAAAGCAGATCCAGTCCGGAAGGGATCAGCTGGATGATGCCCAGGCTCAGATCAATGACGGCTGGTATCAGTTGGAGCAGGGGCAGATCAAGCTTGCGGACGCCCGGGCAGAGCTTGCGGAGAAGGAGCAGGAGCTGGCGGATGCCGAGAAGAAATACCAGGAGGCAAAGGAGGAAGCGGAAGACGAGATCGCGGACGGGGAAAAGAAGATCCTGGATGCGGAGGATGAGATCAGCAAGATCGAACACGCCAAATGGTATATCAATGATCGTGATGACCTGCCGGAGCATGCCGGTTATGGGGAAAATGCGGACCGCATGCGGGCTATCGGGGAAGTATTTCCCGTGCTGTTCTTCCTTGTGGCGGCCCTGATCAGCCTGACCACCATGACCCGTATGGTGGAGGAGCAGCGGACCCAGATCGGGACTTTGAAGGCGCTTGGATATGAACGGCATTCCATCGCGGGAAAATATCTGGGCTATGCCTGTCTGGCTACGGTGACCGGAAGTGTTGTAGGTGTGCTGTTCGGAGAAAAAGCATTTCCCTATATCATCATCACAGCCTATGGGATCATGTACGAGCACATTCCCAATGTGGTGATTCCGTATGATATGTATTATGCGCTGCTGGCATCGGCGGCTGCTCTGGCATGTACATTGCTTGCTACCATTTTTTCCTGTTACAGGGAGCTTCGGGAGCAGTCGGCTGAGCTGATGCGCCCTCCGGCGCCGAAGCAGGGAAAGCGGGTCTTGCTGGAAAGAGTCCCGTTTATCTGGAGCCGGCTGAATTTTACCTGGAAGGCTACGGTACGGAATCTGATCCGGTATAAGAAGCGGTTCTTTATGACGATCTTCGGAATCGGCGGATGTATGGCGCTGCTTTTGGTCGGCTTCGGCCTGAAGGATTCCATTTTTGACATTGGATATCTGCAGTACCATGAGTTACAGATCTATGACGGGGATATCATTTTAAATGAGGATGCGTCCACAAAGGAAAAAAAGCAGGCATATGAGACGCTTGCGGAAGATCCAAGGGTGGATCAGACGGAGCTGAACCTGCTCAAGCAGGTGACGATCAGCAGCGGGAGCGGGAAAAAGGACGTCTACCTGAATGTACCGGAGGATGTAGAACTGTTTCCTCAGTTCGTGATCCACAGGGACCGGATCACAAAAGAAGTCTATACACTGGACGACGAGGGTGTGATCCTGACGGAGAAAATGGCGAAGCGGCTGCAGGTAGAGGTTGGGGATACAATCCGTATCAAGGACGATGCAAAGGGAGAGATCGAAGTCAAAATTTCTTCAATCTGTGAGAATTACATGCAGCATTACCTTTATATGACTCCAAGCCTTTACGAGGAAGTGCACGGAAGAGCGCCGGAATACAATTCCATCTACTTTACCATGAAGGAAGGAAAAGAGCAGGAACTGGAGGATGTCGGCGAGTCCGTATTAAAGGAAAAAGGTGCTCTGAGCGCAAGCTATACGAAGGACATCGAAGCGCAGCTGGACGATATGCTCGTGAGCCTGAACATCGTTATGGTGGTGCTGGTGATCTCGGCGGGAATGCTGGCCTTTGTGGTGCTGTATAACCTGAATAATATCAATATCACAGAGCGCAAGCGGGAACTTGCTACCTTGAAGGTGCTGGGCTTCTATCCCGGCGAGGTGGCTCAGTATGTATACCGGGAAAATGTGATCCTGACGGTGCTGGGCGCATTTGCGGGGATGGTGCTTGGGAAATTCCTGCATCAGTTTGTCATCGTGACGGTGGAGATCGATTCGGCCATGTTTGGACGGAATATCGATGTCAGCAGCTTTATTTATGGATTTGTGATCACCGTTGGGTTCTCGGCATTTGTGAACGGCGTCATGTATTTTAAATTAAAGAAGATCAATATGGTAGAATCTCTAAAGAGCGTGGAGTGATCCTGGTTCAGGAGCTGCAGAGAGGTATTTTGGAAACGGCCTCGAAGCAGCTCCTGTTTTTTACGTGGTAAATAAAACACAAAAAAGATGGGAAAGATTTCACAAAAGAAACATATCTTTTTCGTATACTGATTAGAAATGTAAACGCAAACGGCACCGCGGGAAAAAGGAGAATTGCCTTATGGAGAAGATTAAGATTTTAGTCGTGGATGATGAGAGCAGGATGCGCAAGCTTGTCCGGGATTTCCTTGTGAGGGAGGGATATGTGGTCCTGGAATCAGGGGACGGCATGGAAGCCATGGACATTTTTTATGAGGATAAAGATATCGCGCTGGTCATTCTGGATGTGATGATGCCGAAGATGGACGGCTGGCAGGTGTGCCGTGAAATCCGGGAGCATTCGAAAGTACCCGTGATCATGCTGACGGCCCGCTCGGACGAACGGGATGAGCTTCAGGGCTTTGAGCTGGGGGTAGACGAATACATTTCCAAGCCCTTTAGTCCCAAGATCCTTGTTGCCAGAGTGGAAGCCATCCTGAGAAGGACTCTCGGAGCGGAGAAGAATGATGTCATCAATGCAGGCGGGATCCTGATCGACAAGGCGGCCCATATCGTGAAGATCGATGACCGACAGGTAGATTTAAGCTATAAGGAATTTGAGCTGCTGTCCTATTTTGTGGAGAATCAGGGAATCGCGCTGTCCAGGGAAAAGATCCTGAACCATGTCTGGAATTATGATTATTTTGGGGATGCGCGAACCATTGACACCCATGTGAAAAAGCTGCGGAGCAAGATGGGGGAAAAGGGAGAGTGCATCAAGACGATCTGGGGCATGGGGTATAAATTTGAAGCAGTGTGAGATACCCTGTGTGAGACACAGAAAAACGGGCGGCGGTTTTGCTGCCGGCAGATGGAAGGCTGAATTATGATAAAATCAATCAAACGGCAGCTTGTGGTGGTATTTGTCGGACTGATCGCAATGCTCCTGGCAGTGGTCTTTCTTGTAAATTCTATTTTTCTGGGACAATATTATATCCTTCATAAAAAAACGGATATGATCGAGATGTATCAGATGATCGATTCCGCAGTGACGACAGGAAGCCTGACCGAGAAAAAGGAACAGGAAGAGATCAACGGAAAAAGTGAGAGCGCAAATATTTCTATGCTGGTCCTCAAGCACACCGGCGAGTATTCTCTGGACTATGTTTTGTTTTCCATCCAGTCCAAGGAAGTGCTGGAGGCTCAGATGTTCGGCTACATCACAGGAAATAATATGGCGGAGGTGCTGGATCAGACAGAACACTATACGTTTTACAGAGCCGGGGATCCGGTGAATAAGGACACGCTTTACCTGGAGATGTTCGGAAAGCTGTCCAACGGCGCATTGTTTCTGCTTCGAAGCCCTCTGGACAGCATCCGGGACAGCGCGGCGCTGGCCAATAAATTTTTGGCGTATGTGGGGATCGTGACGCTGGTGTTCGGAGCCTGGTTTGTCTGGTTCTTTTCCCAGAAGATCACGGATCCGATCCTGGAGCTGGCCGTACTGTCCAAGCGGATGGCGAACCTGGATTTTAACGCCAGATATACGGGAAGCGGCGATGACGAGATCGGTGTGCTGGGCCAGAGCTTCAACATCATGTCCCGGAAGCTGGAGAACACCATATCCGAGCTGAAAAAAGCAAACCATCAGCTGCAGAAGGATATTGAACAGAAGGAAAAAATAGAAACCATGCGGACGGAGTTTTTGGGAAATGTATCCCATGAGCTGAAAACACCCATCGCCCTGATCCAGGGATATGCGGAGGGTCTGAAGGAAGGGATTAGTGAAGACGCGGAAAGCCGTGAATTTTACTGCGACGTGATCATAGATGAATCCAATAAGATGAACCATATGGTCAAGAACCTTCTGACCCTGAATCAGCTGGAATTTGGTTCGGAACAGCTGGAAGTGGAGCGGTTTGATGTGATCGGACTGATCCAGGGGGTACTTGCGAGCTGCGAGATCCTGATCCAGCAGGCAGAGGCATCCGTGGACTTTATTGCGGGAGAGGCGGTCTATGTATGGGCGGATGAATATAAGACGGAGCAGGTGTTCCGCAATTACCTGACCAATGCGCTCCATCATGTGGATCATGAGAAGCGGATCGAGATCCGGGTAATCCCGAAGGAAGAGAGCGTGCGCGTCACCGTATTCAACAGCGGAACGCCCATTCCGGAGGAGGACATCGGAAAGCTGTGGGATAAGTTCTACAAGGTGGATAAGGCCCATACGCGGGAATACGGAGGAAACGGGATCGGCCTGTCCATTGTGAAGGCCATCATGGAATCCTTCCACCAGGAATATGGGGTCTGCAACTACGACAATGGCGTGGAATTCTGGTTTGAATTAGATACTAAGGAGACGATGTGACAGAAAAAAATAAAATTTTTTCTTGACAATTTACAAAATGGCGCATATACTGTTTACCATATTAACAAATTAATACTTTAGCACATGAAACCGATGAGCAAGAGGAGTAAGTAAGGATATTTGTTTACAGAGAGCCATAGGCGGTGGGATTATGGCAGCAAGAGTCTTTATCGAATGGACTTGTGAGGGCAGCTTGAAATTTCCGGACAGGATCCGGGAAGAGTAGACGCTGACGGGGAACCCGATCCGTTACCAGCAGGGAGTGTATGTTCGTACATGAAAGAGCGGCCGGTCTGTTCTGTCTGTTTTGAAGGAGGCGGATTGGCAATATGGGTGGCACCGCAGGGTGAATGATATTGATGATCAGTCCTTGTCCCATTGGAAAGCAATTTCCAGTGAGACAGGGACTTTTTTTCGCTGTAAAAATGGGATATCCGCAGACATGTATGGATCCCATTGCGGAAGAAAAGGCCTCGAAAGACATGCCGGCAGCTTTTCAGGAAAGGAAGGATAAGAGAATGCTGAGACCAGACAGTGATACCATTATGAAGCTTGCAAAAAAATATTCCGTGATTCCGATCAGCCGGGAATTGTTCGGGGACAGCACCACCCCCATTGCGATTCTCCGGAAGCTGGCACAGAAGAGCAGCAGATATTTTCTGCTGGAAAGTGTGGAGAACGGAGAAAACTGGGGGAGATATTCTTTTCTGGGGTGCGATCCGGTGATGCGGGTGACCTGCCGGGAGTCCGGCCGGGTTGTGATCGAGGAAAATGGAAAGAAACGTCTGACAGAGACCGACCGTCCTCTGGACGTATTGCGGGATATCCTGAAGGATTACAAAGCACCGGTGCTTCCGGAGCTGCCGCCGTTTGCCGGCGGGTTCGCAGGGTATTTCGCCTACTCCATGATCGGATATGCGGAGCCGGTGCTGGACATCAGGAAAGGGGATTTTGCAGATTATGATGTGATGCTGTTTGACAAGGTGATCGCGTATGACCATCTGAAACAGAAGCTGATCCTGATCGTAAATATGAAGACCGACCGGGTGCTGGAAAATTACGGGAAGGCATCCGCGGAGCTTGAAAAGCTGGCGGCTCTGATGCGGCAGGAGCTTCCGGAGACAGAATGCTTTGAAAAGGAGGAGATCCATTTTACCTGCGCGACAGAAAAGGAAGGCTATTGCAGGCAGGTGGAGCGAACCAGGGAATACATCCGAAACGGCGACATTTTCCAGGCGGTCATATCCCGGCAGTTTCAAAGTCCCATGAAGCAGAGTCTGCTGAACGCATACCGTGTTCTGCGGACCACCAATCCGTCACCCTACATGGTTTATCTCCACACGGAAGACGAGGAACTGATGTGTACATCTCCGGAGACACTGGTGCGGCTGAATAAAGGGAGGCTTACGACATTTCCGGTGGCAGGCTCCCGGCCGAGGGGGAGAACGGAGGAAGAGGACAGACAATTGACGGAGGAATTGCTTCGGGATGAGAAGGAACTATCGGAGCACAACATGCTGGTGGACCTGGGGCGCAATGACCTGGGGAAGATCAGCCGCTTCGGCTCCGTTGAGGTGACGGAGTACCAGATGATCCACAAATATTCCCGGATCATGCATATCTGCTCCCAGGTCGAGGGGGAGATCCGCGGGGAACGGGACGCGCTGGATGCCATCGAAGCCGTGCTTCCGGCGGGGACGCTGTCCGGGGCGCCGAAGATCCGGGCCTGCCAGATCATCGAAGAACTGGAGCAGGAACCGCGGGGGATTTACGGAGGCGCTATCGGGTATATTGATTTTACGGGAAATATGGATACCTGCATCGCGATCCGCATGGCGGTTCGGAAGAAGGATGTGGTCTATGTGCAGGCCGGAGGCGGGATCGTGGTGGACAGCGTGCCAGAGAAGGAATACGAGGAATCAGGAAATAAAGCGGCGGCTGTGATCCAGGCGGTCATACGCGCCGGAGAAGCGGAAATATAGGGAAGTCAGGCTTGCGAAAATGCGGTTGGTTTCACAATGGATGATAATAGAAGGAGGCGGGGAAGGATGATATTGCTCATCGATAATTATGACAGCTTTACGTACAATCTGGTTCAATATCTGGGGACATTGCAGCCGGATATCCGTGTGGTAAGAAATGACAAGATCACGGTGGAGGAAATCGCGCAGATGAATCCCACGCACATTGTATTGTCGCCGGGGCCGGGGTATCCGAAGGATGCAGGCATCTGCGAACAGGCGGTGGAAGCATTTCAGGGGAAGATTCCGATCCTGGGTATCTGTCTGGGACATCAGGCCATCTGCGAGGTCTATGGAGCGGTGATCGCTCCGGCGGAAAAGCTGATGCACGGAAAGAAGAGCAGGATCACACTTGCCGCGGACTGCGAGCTGTTCGCGGGAATGGGAAGGGAGATGGACGCGGCAAGATACCATTCCCTGGCGGCGAAAGCGGAGACCGTACCGGAGACACTGCGCGTCACGGCGGTCTCTCCGGAGGGAGAGGTTATGGCTGTACAGCATAAGGATTTTCCCGTGTATGGGCTGCAGTTCCATCCGGAATCCATTTTGACAGAAAATGGGATCCAGATTTTGAAAAATTTTTTGAATATAACAATTGGAAAGGAAGAAAAGAGCATGATTAAGGAAGCAATCTATGAATTACTGGAAGGCAGAGATCTCAGCTATGATATGGCAAAGCAGGTGATGGAGGAGATGATGGACGGCACGGCGACCCAGGCGCAGATGGGGGGATTTTTGACGGCGCTTCGGATGCAGGGAGAAAGCATTGAGGAGATCACCGCGTTTGCGGAGGTCATGCGGGAGAAGGGAGTCAAGATCCATCCGGAGCGTGAGGTCATCGACATTGTGGGAACCGGCGGAGATGAAGTGGGCACCTTTAACATTTCCACGACTTCCGCGTTTGTAGTGGCGGCAGGCGGAGTCCCGGTGGCAAAGCACGGCAACCGGAGCGTGTCCAGCAAGAGCGGCGCGGCGGATGTCCTGGAATGCCTGGGCGTGAATGTAGCGCTGAACGCGCAGCAGAATGAGACGATCCTAAACCGGACGGGGATGTGCTTCATGTTCGCGCCGGTGTACCACTCGTCCATGAAATATGCGGCTCCGGTCCGTAGAGAGCTGGGGGTGCGTACCGTATTCAATATTCTCGGCCCTCTGTCCAATCCGGCGGCGGCAACCATGCAGCTTTTAGGGGTCTATGACAAGAAGCTGGTAGAGCCGCTGGCAAGGGTTCTGGGAAATCTGGGAGTAGTCCGGGGCGTAGCCGTGTGCGGGGAAGACGGGCTGGATGAGATCACACTGACCGGAGAAACCATCGTGTGCGAGATCCGGTACGGCGAGATCACCCGGTATACTATCACACCGGAGCAGTTCGGACTGCGGCGCTGCGGACTGGATGAGATGATCGGGGGCAATCCGGAGGAGAATGCCCGGATTACCCGGGATATCCTGTCGGGAAAGGAAATGGGCGCAAAGCGGGATGTGATCCTGATGAACGCGGGAATGAGCCTGTATCTGGGAATCGACGGCATCACGCTGGCGGAAGGGATCCAAAAAGCCGCGGAGCTGATCGACAGCGGGAAGGCATTGGCGAAGCTGGAAGAATTTGCGGCGGCAACGAAGGAATATGAGGTTTAAAGGATGGGGAGATCGTTTGTGCTGGAAAGGATTTTGCGGGCGTCAGGGAAACAGGCTATGCAATGACTTTGCAAGTGGGCGGAAGGCAATAAAATGATGTTGTAAATCGATGACAGGAAGGGGAACGGATCATGATTTTAGATGAGATTGCAGAGTCTGCAGAAAAACGTGTTGCGGAACAGAAGAAAAAAATACCGTTTGAAACGATCAGGAAAGCCGCGGAAGAAAAAGCGGCGGCTGAACGGGAAGGCAGAAAAAGCGGTTTTGAATTTCCATTTGAAAAGGCATTGCGCGGGAAGGACATTTCCTTCATCTGCGAGGTGAAAAAGGCGTCACCCTCCAAGGGCGTGATCGCGGAGGATTTCCCTTATCTGGAGATCGCCGGGGAATATGAACGGGCGGGGGCGGCAGCCATCTCCTGCCTGACGGAGCCGGAATATTTCCTCGGGCAGGACCGGTATCTGGAGGAGATTGCCGGGAAGGTGGGAATCCCGGTGCTGCGGAAGGATTTTACGGTTGATGCTTATCAGATCTATGAGGCAAAGATGCTGGGAGCCGGCGCGGTTCTTTTGATCTGCGCGATCCTCAGTGAGGAACAGCTGAGGGAGTATATCCGGATCGCGGACAGTCTGGGGCTTTCGGCTCTGGTGGAAGCACACGATGAGCAGGAGATCCGCCGGGCGCTGTCCTGCGGGGCAAGGATCCTTGGGGTGAACAACCGGAACCTGAAGGACTTCACGGTGAATGTGGAGAACAGCCTGAATCTGCGGAAGCATGTTCCGGAGGAGATCATTTTTGTGGCAGAGAGCGGCATCCGCACGGCGGAAGATATCGAAAGGCTGCGGAAGGGAAATGTGCAGGCCGTGCTGATCGGGGAAACGCTGATGCGGTGCGGGGATAAAAAGGCGATGCTGGCAGAACTGCGGGGAGATGGAACAGGGAAGCCGAATGGAAAGGAAAAAATTTGATGGTCAAGATTAAGATCTGCGGTCTGAAAACAATGGAGGACATCCGTATGGTGAACCGTCAGAAACCGGATTTTGCCGGATTTGTATTTGCGGGGACGAAGCGGCGGATCACGCCGGAGCAGGCAGCGGAGATGAAAAAGAAGCTGCTGCCGGAAATCCGGAGCGTGGGGGTCTTTGTCAATGAGGATCCGGAGCGGATCGCCGGGCTGGCGGAGAGCGGCGTACTGGACTATATACAGCTTCACGGGGATGAGGACGGGGAGGATATCCGGCGGATCAAGGACAGGACAGGGAAGCCGGTCATAAAGGCCGTCCGGGTGAGAAGCCGGGAGGATATCCTGCAGGCGGAGAAGCTCCCCTGTGAATACCTGCTTCTGGATACCTACAAGGCAGGGGAATACGGAGGCAGCGGAGAGCGCTTTTGCTGGGAGATGATCCCGGAGCTGGAGAAGCCCTTCTTCCTGGCCGGCGGACTGAATGAAGAAAATATTGCAGAAGCTTTAAAAACCTGCCGCCCGTGGGCTGTGGATGTGAGCAGCTCTGTGGAGACGGACGGAAGGAAGGATGAGGAGAAGGTGCGGCGCTTTATGAGAGCCGTGCACGGAGCGGGAGATGTCTAATGCGGATAGAGCGGAAAAGCATGACGCGGAAATGCGGATAAACGGAAAAGTACGATGCGGAAATGCGGATGAACAGGAAAAGTACGATGCAGGAATGCGGCTGGCTCGCGAAAAATGATTTCGGCCGCAGAGTTGGAAAAAATATGCAGGAGAGAGGTTGAGAATATGAGCAGCAGTGAAACAAACCAGAAAGGCAGATATGGTCAGTACGGCGGGCAATATATCCCGGAAACACTGATGAACGCAGTCCATGAACTGGAAGCGGCCTATGAGAAATACAGCCACGACCCGGAGTTTATCCGGGAGCTGGATGATTTGATGAAGAACTATGCGGGACGCCCGTCATTGCTCTATTATGCGGAAAAAATGACAAAGGATCTGGGCGGCGCCAAGATCTATATCAAGCGGGAGGATTTAAACCATACCGGATCCCACAAGGTCAACAACGTCCTGGGTCAGGTGCTTCTGGCAAAGAAGATGGGTAAGACCAGGGTCATTGCAGAGACAGGAGCCGGCCAGCACGGGGTAGCCACAGCCACAGCGGCGGCTCTGATGGATATGGAATGCGAGATCTTTATGGGAAAGGAAGACACTGACCGGCAGGCATTGAACGTATACCGGATGGAGCTGCTGGGGGCGAAGGTTCATGCAGTGACCAGCGGCACCCAGACTTTGAAGGATGCGGTTAACGAGACTATGCGGGAGTGGACGAAGCGGATGGATGATACCCTCTATGTGCTGGGTTCCGTGATGGGGCCTCATCCATTTCCCATGATCGTGCGGGACTTCCAGAAGATCATCGGGGAAGAGATCAAAGAGCAGCTTGCAGAGCGGGAGGGAAAGCTTCCAGATGCGGTGCTTGCCTGCGTGGGAGGCGGGAGCAATGCCATGGGCGCATTTTATGAATTTATCCAGTATCCCCAGGTGCGGCTGATCGGATGCGAGGCGGCGGGTCTTGGCATTGATACAGAGAAGCATGCGGCGGCTATCGCAAAAGGGAGCACAGGAGTATTTCACGGCATGAAATCCATTTTCTGCCAGGATGAATACGGACAGATCGCCCCGGTCTATTCTATTTCCGCGGGACTGGACTATCCGGGAATAGGACCGGAGCACGCAAGGCTGGCTGAGACGAAGCGGGCCGAATATGTTCCGGTGACGGACGAGGAGGCGGTGCGGGCCTTTGAATACCTGTCCCGGACAGAAGGCATCATCCCGGCGGTGGAGAGCGCCCATGCGGTGGCCTATGCCATGAAGCTGGCGCCCACGATGGGAAAGGATCAGATCATCGTCATCAACCTGTCCGGACGGGGAGACAAGGATGTGGCGGCAATTGCAAGATACAGGGGGGTAGAGATTTATGAGTAGGATTGAAAAAGCATTTCAGGATCAAAAAGCATTTATCCCGTTTGTGACGGGCGGGGATCCCACACTTGACATTACAGAGCAGCTTTTGTATGCTATGGAGGAGGCAGGAGCAGATCTGATCGAGATTGGAATCCCGTTTTCAGACCCCATCGCAGAGGGCGTGGTGATCCAGGAGGCAAATGAACGCGCGCTTTCGGCAGGATGCACCACGGATAAGCTCTTTGATATGGTGAAGCGGGCAAGGCAGAGGGTGACGGTGCCGATGGTATTTCTCACCTATCTGAATCCCATTTATACCTACGGAAAAGAGCGGTTTATGAAGCGCTGCAAGGAGTGCGGGATCGACGGCATCATCGTGCCGGATATGCCCTTTGAGGAGAAGGGGGAGCTTTTGGGAGTCTGTGAAGAATACGGCGTGGATATCATTTCCCTGATTGCGCCCACTTCAAAGGAACGGATCCGGATGATTGCCGGGGAAGCGAAGGGATATATTTACTGTGTGTCCTCCCTGGGAGTGACGGGAGTGCGCAGCGAGATCAAGACCGACATCGCCGGGATGGTAAAGCTGGTGAGAGAGGTCACAAAGGTTCCCTGCGCGGTGGGATTCGGCATTTCCACTCCGGAGCAGGCACGGAAGATGGCGGAGGTGTCCGACGGGGCGATCGTCGGCAGTGCGATCGTAAAGATCGTAGCACAATATGGGAAAGACTGCGTGCCTTATGTAGCAGAATATGTGAGAACGATGAAAGCTTCCTGCTTACAGGCAGGGCGGTAAGGATCTGTCATGAAATAACTTTTTATTTTGACGCAGTATAAATCTGCATAGACTAGGCGGAGGAATGAGGCGTACTGGGGTACGCCGATTGACGACAACGACGTATATGCAGATTTAGACAAGTCAAAATGAAAGTTTATTTCATGACAGATACTAAGGAACTTCAGGAAAATAACCGGAACAGATTGCGCAGGATAGATTCTGAGTGTCCGGATATAGGATCCGCTGTATCAAGCAGGAGGCGTTGAAAGGAGTGCTGTCGTGAAGTATGTAGAAATTCCTTATGTGAAAAAGAAGGTCTCCCGCATTTTATACGGAACTGCCGCATCGCCGTTTATGCAGGGCGGGGACGGGAACGACCTGTTAGACGCCATGTATGCCCTGGGAATCAATACATTTGATTCGGCGCGGGTGTACGGCGGGGCGGAAACGTCTTTGGGAAAATGGATTGAGGAGCGGAAGATGCGGGATAAGGTTGTTATCCTTTCCAAATGCGCCCATCCGGATCCGTCGGGTAGGAAACGGGTCAATGAAAAGGAGATCCGGGAAGATTACGCAGTGTCCGCCGGGGAGCTTCGGACGGACTATATCGATATCTATCTGCTGCACCGGGACGACCCGGAGGTTCCTGTGGGGGAGATTGTGGAAACCCTCAATGCCATGCATGAGGAAGGCAAGATCGGTGCGTTCGGAGGTTCCAACTGGACTCACCGGAGGATTGCCGAGGCGAATGCATATGCCAAAGAGCACCATCTGATCCCGTTTACCGTATCCAGCCCCCATTTCAGCTTGGCGGAACAGGTTCAGGATCCATGGGGCGGCGGCTGTGTGACCATCTCCGGCCCTTCCAACGGGGCTGCGAGGGAGTGGTATCGGAGCCAGGGGATGCCGGTAATCGCCTATTCCAGCTTGTCCCACGGGTTTTTATCCGGAAGGGTGAAGAGCGGAGAGCGGGAGAAGGCGGGCCAGATCCTGGATGAATTTGCCATGAAGGGGTATGGCTGCGCAGATAACTTTGAGCGGCTGCGCAGATGCGAGGAGCTGGCGGAGAAAAAGCAGTGTACGGTGTCCCAGATCGCCATGGCATGGATCTTCCGGCAGGAGCTGAATATGCTGGCTGTCGTCAGTACATCTAGTGCGGAGAGGATGCAGGCCAATATTGACGCCATGTCGATGAAAATGAGTGAGGAAGAGGCGGCGTATCTGGATCTGCTGTAGTGATTCGATCATAAAAAGTAAGCCTGTCTGTAAACGTTAGGTTGACAGGCAGGCTTACTTTTTATGCGAGATTAAGCTGTTCTCTCAATGCATCTTGTAAAACCTTGGACAAACTGATATTTCGTTCTTCGGCTTCTTTTGCCAACCACGCAGGAATGGACAGCATTTTTTTCACAGCTCTTGTATCGCGGCGGTATGCGTCTACATCTGTAGAAATATACGTTGTCTGGCCATCTTCTGTCTGAATATCCGCTATACTGGACGGAACCGGGATTTCCTGCCCATGTTCTATAAGACTTACCAGATACAGCCCCAACGCTTCCCGTGCCATTTCCATAGTTTCCTCCAGCGTGCTTCCGTTCGTGAAACATCCGGACAGATCGGGAAATTCTACCCAATAACCTTCTTCTTCATGGATAATTGCAGGATATACTTTTGTCATACCCAATAACTCCTTTCTTTTTGGTTTTGGAAAGGCAGGGGTTTATTTCAGCCCCGCCGTCTTCATGAGTGCATGAAGCAAGCCTTTCTGGATGTCTGTATTGTGAACCGGAACGGATATCGATTGTCCATTTTTTACCATGATGTGATGACTTCCGTTTACTCGATCTAATACCCATCCATCTTTTTTTAACAATTTCACAAGTTCTTTTCCTTTCATGGCTTCCTCCTTATAGTCTTATTGTATTATATAAATTATATAATATCAAGCAGGGCTTATATAATTTATATAAAAATATCATGTATAAATAAATAAAGATTAAAATATATCTAAAAAATATATAAATTGATCATTGCAAAACGATTTCGCCGGGTGTACAATGGAATACGATTTTTGCATTACCGCATTAAAGCGATGATGCGGAAAAGGAGTAAGGATATATGACCGGTCAGGAATTTCTGGAAAAGGTCCTGGCTTCCTACGAGGAAGCATTTGACATTACCCGTCCTTTTGACACGGGCGGAGACATTTATGATGCGTATGCGGCATTCAATGTGACCAGCGCAAAGTATGTCCTTGTAGAAAAAGCGGAGCTGTGGCGCGCCAACTGCTATGAGCATACATTTTTTAAATGCTGCCCGTCCTTTGCGCCGGAGCTGCTGGATGGGTTCCGCCGAAAGATCGAGGAATATATTGAGCCGGAGATTGTGCGGCAGGGCAGGGCCTGTATGGAAAAAGACCATATGTATACCTTTATCACGGGAATTTTTATCTGTGAGGACACCGTTTTGCAGGAATGGAAAAAGCAGATTAAAACATTCCGGTTCTTTAAAAACTACCGTTTCGGGATTCGCGGATATTCGGAGGCAAGGCTTCTGGTATTTGACATGAAGAACAGAAAGGTCATGGGGAACCGGGCGGCAAGACAACTGGTGAAGGGGTACAAAAAGGCGTTCTGACGTGCGGCCGGATATCCTTTGAGTATACAAAAAAATAGGAGTGATGATTATGAATGCAGTAATTATTTTGCTGGCGGGGATTGCGGTCCTGATCGCGGCGTACGTTACATACGGAAAATGGCTGGCAGAGCAGTGGGGCATTGACCCGGCGAAAAAGACCCCGTCCCACGAGCTGGCGGACGGAATGGACTATTGTCCGGCAAAGGCGCCGGTGCTGATGGGGCATCATTTTTCCTCCATCGCAGGCGCGGGGCCGATCAATGGGCCGATCCAGGCGGCGGTGTTCGGATGGGTGCCGGTGCTTTTGTGGGTGCTGATCGGCGGGATCTTCTTTGGGGCGGTGCATGATTTCGGCGCGCTGTTTGCGTCCATCCGTAATAAAGGCCAGTCCATCGGTGAAGTGATCTCCGAGACGATGGGGACCAAGGCGAAAAAGATCTTCATCATCTTTTCCTACCTGACGCTGATCCTTGTGGTCGCGGCATTTGCTTCTATCGTGGCGAATACATTTATGGCAACCTATACGGAAGCGGGAGAGGTGGATTACGCGGCATCCGCAGCAAACGCGTCTACGGCGATGATCTCGATTTTGTTCATTGTGATCTCTGTCGTATTTGGAATCCTTGTATACCGCAGAAATGCGCCGCTGGGCGTATCCACGGCGGTGGGAGTTGCCGCGATCGTGGTTTGTATGGTGGTGGGACTGAATTTTCATCCCTTCTATCTGAGCAATAAGGTGTGGATGGTCATTGTTGGGATCTATATCCTGGTGGCGTCGGTGACTCCGGTATGGATCCTGCTCCAGCCGCGGGATTACCTGAGTTCGTTCCTGCTTTACTTTATGATGGGCGTTGCCGTGATCGGTATTATCGGAGCAGGGCTCACCGGAAATGCATCCCTGGATATTCCGGCGTTTACCGGGTTTACGGATACCCTTGCGCCCACTGGCGCTTCCCTGGGAAATATGTTCCCGGCACTGTTCATTACTATTGCCTGCGGAGCAATCTCCGGCTTTCATTCTCTGGTTGGCTCGGGGACCACTGCGAAGCAGCTGGACAATGAGAAGGACGCGAGGCCCATTGCCTACGGAGGAATGCTGATCGAATGCGCGCTTGCGCTGATCTCCCTGTGCGCGGTAGGCTATGTGTGGCAGCGTTATTCCGGCGGAGAACTGGTCGTTCCGACCAATGTATTTGCCACAGGAATCTCGGAGATGTGCGCGACAATCCCGTTTTTGAAGGGTGCCCAGAGCGTGATCTTCTCCATGCTGGTGCTGGCGGTGTCTGCGTTCTGCCTGACCTCCCTGGATACGGCGACCCGTCTGGCACGCTATATGTTCCAGGAATTCTGGCTGGATCCCGGAGAGGATATCAAGCAGGCAGAAGGCTATAAGAAGATCCTGACCAATCCTTATGTGGCTACGGCAATTACAGTCGTGCTCGGCGTAGCGCTGGGAATGACAGGTTACGCGAATGTATGGCCGCTGTTCGGCGCCGCGAATCAACTGCTGGCGGCGCTTGGCCTGATGGCAGTCGCGACCTGGCTGGGGAAAATGGGCAAGAATAACAAAATGTTTTTTATCCCGATGGCATTTATGCTGATCGTGACGATCACATCCCTGTGTCAGACCATTCTGAAGAATTTTGGAAACGTGACGGCAGGAGCGGATCCGATGTGGAGCGCGATCCGGCTTGTGATCAGTATCCTGCTGGTGGTACTGGCGGTTGTGATTGCAGTGGACAGCGTGAAGACGCTGGCAGAGCAGGGAAAGAAAAACTGATCTGACACGGAACTGAAATGTGGGATCGCAGCAGAGAAAGGCCGTCCGGATAACAGATCCGGGCGGCAGTTTTATTTCCGCGAAGGGGCAGCTGACTGGACGTTTGATCCCCTGTCGGCATGCGGTGGGAACTCCGATACCTGCGAGGGAACAGATCGGGCCGGCATGCCTGCATGCGTGTTCGGAATCAGCCGTGCCTTCTGCAGGCTCCTGGGCGGCTCCTGAAATTCTGCCTTGTAGGATCTGGAAAAGGTGGAATAATCCCGGAACCCTGCGGCAAAGCAGGCTTCTGTGATGGGAGTCCCCTCTTCGATCAGTTCCCGGGCCAGGAGGAGCCTGCGGTAGGTGATATAGCTGCCGATGGTATATCCGGTCTCGGCCTTGAACAGGCGCATCATATAATATTTGCTGATAAAAAACGTATCCGCTAGGCTGTCAATGTCCAGGGCATCGGTCAGATGGGCATGGATGTAGTGCAGGATGGCGATAACTTTGGAGTTGTACCGCTCCGTGTCCAAAAATTCGATCCGCTTCTTCAACGCCGCCCGGTTCAGCTGGATCATAAATTCCAGGAACAGGAGCTGGCGGTACAGGCTGCTGGCGTATTCCGTGTCGTGAAAGGATTTTTCCAGACGGTTCGTGATCTTGAACAGGGAGCTTTTTTCCAGGGAAGGGATCCGAAGTACGTGGGAATGCTCCTCCTTTGCTTTTTGAAAACAAAAGCTCAGGTCATATTCTTCATTTTTATAATCCGCCATAAAGCCGGGGGAGATATAGACGATGATCCGCTCGTAGGGCACGGAGCTGTCCACCTGGATCCGGTGCAGATCGTTTTTCTCCACCAGCACGATATCATAAGGCTCCAGATCATAAGTCTTTCCTTCTATATAATACTGTACGTTTCCGCGGATAAAGATCGTGATCTTATGAAATTCATGATAATGAAATTTATATTCCCTGGCCAGCTGGTCTGTCAGATGAAAAATGCGGAAATCGCTGTTCAGATAGCCTTTTTTTTCATAGTTTTCCATGGAAATCCCTCCTTAAAACCGCGGCTTTACCTGCCGGAACTGTGAACAATCACCTCCGGTTTTGGATACATCGTATGCAGAAAGGCTGCCAGTGGCAGGCTTGCTGTATGTGCCGTCAAACTGAAAATCGTTTTGTGCGGTCGTTTTTATTATATAGCAGGATTTGCAATATTTAAAGCATTTCTTACGTATTATTTGAAAAAAATGCTTGCTATAATAGGTAAAAAGATCAATTAGACAGTCTCTGTAAAGGCTGACGACACAGAGTGAAAAACGAACGGGAATGATCATTTAAGGGAGGTATGACGATGAAAACGGTAGTTGAACGATATCATGGGCTGGGGAATGATTATCTGGTATTTGATCCGAATAAAAATGAGCTGAAGCTGAATCAGAAGAACGCGGCGATGCTCTGCAACCGGAATCTGGGGCTGGGCTCTGACGGAATCCTGGAAGGGCCGTTTATCGGGGAGAAGCACATGTCACTCAAGATCTGGAATCCGGACGGGAGCATTGCGGAGAAGAGCGGAAACGGGGTGCGCATTTTTGCAAAATATCTGAAGGACGCGGGATATGTGCAGAAGAAAAAATATCATCTGCAGACAGACGGCGGGATGGTGGAGATCGCCTATCTGAACGAGGATGGAAGCAGGCTGCGCATTTCTATGGGCAAGCTGTCCTTCTGGAGCGACGAGATCCCGGTGACCGGGGAACGCAGGGAAGTGATCAATGAAGACATGGTATTTGGAAATATGTTCTATCCGGCAACCTGCGTCTCGGTGGGAAACCCCCACTGTGTCATCCCCATGGATGAGATCTCGGAAGAGCTGGTGCGGAAGATCGGAAGCGTCTCCGAGACAGCAAGATATTTTCCGGAGCGGGTGAATACGGAGATCATGAAGGTTATGGACCATACCAATATCGCGATCGAGACATTTGAGCGCGGCGCCGGCTATACCATGGCAAACGGAACCGGAGCCTGCGCGGCGGCGGGTGTGGCATATAAGCTGGGGCTGACAGGCAATAAGGTGATCGTCCATATGCCGGGCGGCAATCTGCAGATCGAGATTGACGACGACTGGGAAACCTATATGACCGGAGATGTATTCTATGTGGCGAAGATCAGCCTGAGCAGCGAATTTACGGAAAAGCTCCGGGCGTTATGAGAGGAATGAATGGGGCGCATTGGCCGGATGTGGTTGCTCACGCCCTGACCAATCACCACGTTGATCGGTCGGAAGGATGCACAAAAAAAGAATCTCTTGTTGCAGAGATTCTTTTTTTGTGCTACCATGGCTATAACAATTCGAAAGATAAGGGACGGCAAAGATTCATTCTTTCACAGTTCCGAGGGAGAATATATGCTGATTGAGATTGATTTTAACAGTGACGAGGCGATTTACATCCAGCTTCGGAATCAGATCATTCTGGGAATTGCGACTTCGATGTTTCAGGAGGGGGATTCCCTGCCTTCAGTCCGCCAGCTTGCGGAGACCATCGGGGTGAATATGCACACGGTCAATAAGGCTTATGCCGTATTGAAGCAGGAGGGCTTCATCAGCCTGGATAAGAGACGGGGCGCGGTGATCTGTGTGGATATTGACAAGATCAAGGCACTGGAAGAGATGCGGGAGCAGCTTCGGCTCGTACTGGCGAAGGGCTGCTGTAAGAACATCACCAGGGAAGAGGTGCATGCTCTGGTGGATGATATTTTTGACACTTATTCAGGGACGATCTGAGAAGCAGGGCAAACGCGGAATATAAGTAGGGAGGAATTTATGCAGAATCAATATACAAGACAGGCAGAGAATGTTATCAACTATGCGGAAATGTCCGCAAAAGA
Organism: uncultured Clostridium sp.; assembly: GCA_964415625.1. GTDB lineage: Bacteria > Bacillota > Clostridia > Lachnospirales > Lachnospiraceae > Schaedlerella. The sequence goes on along the minus strand of CAYQBE010000059.1, from coordinate 2,612 downwards.
GAAAAAGCATCCATATATCGGGACGGAGCACCTTCTGCTGGGGCTCTGCAAGGAAGTGACGGGAGTGGCCGGACAGGTTCTTGCCAAGCACGGGGTGACGGAGGAAAAGCTTCTGCAGCTCATGGATGAGCTGATCGTACCTGCGGCGGAAGAGCCGGTCACGCTGCACCCTCAGAGAAGCCCGCGGTTTCAGTATATTCTGGAAGACAGCCTGCGGGAGGCAGGGCATTTTCATATGGATAAGATCGGAACCGAGCATCTGCTGCTGGCCATCATCCACGATGCGGATTGTGTGGCGGCCCGGATCCTGACCACGCTGAATGTGAATATCCAGAAGGTGGTTCAGGATATCCTGTTCGCGGCAGGGATGGATCCCAGAAGCTATCAGGAGGAACTCCAGGACGACAGGGGCAGGAACGGCGCGGTGGAGCAGTTCTGCAAGGACATGACGGCAGAAGCGGAGGACGGCAAGCTGGATCCGGTCATTGGACGGGAGGAAGAGATCTTCCGGCTGATGCAGGTTTTAAGCAGGCGCACGAAGAACAATCCCTGCCTGGTAGGCGAGCCGGGGGTAGGTAAGACGGCGGTTCTGGAAGGGCTGGCACAGCGTCTGGCTTCCGACATGGTGCCGGAAAGCATGAAGGGAAAGCGGATCTATACGCTGGACCTGCCCGGGCTGATCGCAGGCTCCAAGTACCGGGGAGAGTTTGAAGAGCGGATGAAGGCTCTGATCTCGGAAGTGGAGTCAGATCCCAATGTGATCCTGTTCATGGATGAGCTTCACACGATGATCGGCGCCGGCGGCGCGGAGGGTGCCATGGATGCCTCCAACATCCTCAAGCCTGCTCTGGCGAGAGGGGAGCTGCAGATGATCGGGGCGACCACTTTGGCGGAATACCGAAAATACATTGAAAAGGATGCGGCTCTGGAACGGCGCTTCCAGCCGGTTACGATCGAAGAGCCTACCAAGACTCATTGCCTGGAGATCCTGGAGGGCTTAAAGGAAAAATACGAAAACCATCATCGGGTTACCATCGGAAAGGATGCCATGGAGGCGGCCGTACACATGTCGGAGCGCTACATTACGGACCGCAATCTCCCGGATAAGGCCATTGATGTGCTGGATGAGACCTGCTCCAAGGTCAGCCTGAAGGGCTACAAGGTTCCGGAGAATCTCTCCAAGCTGGAGGATTCCCTGAAAGAACTGATCCGGCAGAAGGAAGAGAGCATCATGGCAGGTGATTTTACGGAGGCACATCTGATCCAGAAGGAGCAGCAGGCGGTGGAGAAGAAGATCGATGCCACGCGGAGGCGATTTGATAAGAAAAATGAGGCTCAGCATCCGGTCGTAACGGAGCAGGATATCGCGGAGGTGGTGTCCGCATGGACCAAGATCCCGGTGTCCAAGCTGGAGGAAAGCGATACCCAGCGGCTGAACAAGCTGGAAAAGGAGCTCCACAGGCGGGTTATCGGCCAGAACGAGGCAGTCAGTGCGGTGGCAAGGGCTGTCAAGCGGGGACGTACCGGCCTGAAGGATCCCAGAAGGCCCATCGGTTCCTTCCTGTTTTTAGGACCCACGGGCGTAGGAAAGACGGAGCTGTCCAAAGCGCTTGCGGAGGCTTTGTTTGGAAACGAAGACTCCATGATCCGGGTAGACATGTCTGAATATATGGAGAAGCATTCCGTCGCAAAATTGATCGGGGCGCCTCCCGGATATGTGGGACATGGGGACGGCGGCCAGCTCAGCGACCGGGTGCGCACCCATCCCTATTCCGTGGTGCTCTTTGACGAGGTGGAAAAGGCACATCCGGATGTGTTCAATATCCTTCTGCAGGTGCTGGATGACGGACATATCACGGATTCCCAGGGAAGAAAGGTGGATTTTAGCAATACGGTCATCATCATGACCTCCAATGCCGGAGCCAAGGCCATTATCGACCCGAAGAAGCTGGGATTTGCCGTGAAGGAGGACAAAAAGAGCGACTACGAGCGGATGAAGCAGAACGTGATGAGCGAAGTAAAGCTGATCTTCCGACCGGAATTTTTAAACCGGATCGATGAGATCATTGTCTTTCATCCGCTGGATAAAACTCATATGAAGCAGATCGTGACCCTGATGGTCAAAGAGTTTACAGCCCGGCTGAAGGAGCAGATGAACATCACGCTGACCCTGCGGGAATCCGCAAAGGCTCATATCGTAGAAAAGGGAACCGACGCGAAATACGGGGCACGCCCCTTGCGGCGCGCGATGCAGACCGAGCTGGAGGATAAGCTGGCCGAAGCGATCCTGAGCGGTGAGGTCACTCCAGGCACCCATGTGGAAGCCGGGATTGCCAAAAAGGAGATTAAATTTTATCCAAAAGAAATAAATGAGTAGAAAATACGGACGGAATATTATATAATATAGACAACAGGCAGCGGTTCGGATATTTTATAACTGTACGGTTGCAATCTGAAATCTCAGATTTATGCGATTTATTGCAATAAAACCGAGATTTTGGATTAGTAATCTACTTATAAATGAGCAAAAAGCGTACAGTCTTGTTCGGAACCGCTGCGATGCACAACATAAGTTTTCTCAAAATACTTAGGAGGACATTGACATGGCAAGA
>CAYQBE010000058.1:0-27331 GCA_964415625.1 uncultured Clostridium sp. | reverse complement strand
GTGCCGCTGTTAAATATTGTTCAGGAGTCCAATCCACTCCTTTACAGTTTCCACCGCATACCCTACGCCTTGAGCAATCATTTCGACGTCAACTCCAAGGTTATAAAAATTCCTGGCATCTTCCTTAGCCTTTTTTAATTCGCCGTCCTGCTCACCAATTTTCCGCTCTTCCAGCCGAATTTCCTGAATCGCCTGACACACATCGACCACCTCTTCACTTTCATCATATTTTATTCCTGAATTTGTAATTGCTTCAATTACATCCGCCGCCCTACGATCCAACTCCCGAAAACGCTTTTCATTGGTCACCAGCACCCTGCTTAAGTTCTCCCTGTCCTTTGAATACTTGATGAACAGCATGACCTCCCGCAGGCTGGATTGGAATTTCAAAATCTCCTCGTCCGTCATCTGCGCCGGTGCAATCAGCCGCACATGGTAATTGTCCATGCAGGCAAGCACATCCGGATCTGACACATCCATCATCTCAAACAGGCTTAACGGCCCATCCCACTCTTCCGAGCCGAAAAATATAGTCACCGTGATGGATGGTATCAGTCTGTCTCCTGACCAGAAGCCGCTTAAGAATTCACCTGCATTTGGAGTTTTCCCGCCTTCTTCAACAGATATTTCCCCCTGCTCCTTCTTCCGTTTCATTTCGTTCCTATGTGACTTTGCCGCCTCTTCCACCTGCCCTGCATATTCCAGCGCATCATAGAGATTGTTCTTCACAGCCATTGCATAATGAATCTCCGCCTGGTTCTCTGCGCCATAAAGGACATACTCCATCTTTCCATCTGTCATTGCGGCATACAGCTTCTGCACATCACGAAATTTCTGGACGGGAACTACAGCGCCATCCGCACCATATGGCAGCGCAATTTTAGTGGAATCACGCTCCGTAAGCTGATCCGGCAGGATCACCTGCCGCCCGCCGTAAATATAGTAATTGAAAATGTCAGCAAACACGCATGCATCTTTTACATAATCTTTGGTTATCGTATCTGCTTTCAACGGCACCCACCGCCTTTCTTCATGAATGTATGACAGTAAGATTGTCATATTCCCGCCCCTGACACAATTTTATTATACTCAAAAAACTGCTTTTTTTCAAGTATATCCAATTTCTGGTTGCTGACGAAAGAAAAAATAAAATCTCTGAAACTTTTCCTCTGTTTTTTTTATCTAATAAGTATCAATCGATTGAAGAGGAAGATGAAATACGAAAGGACGTGGAGACGTGGCAGATATGGCAGGCCTTGTGAGAAAGGCACAGGCAGGGGATAAAGAGGCTTTTGTAGATTTAATCGATAACTGCAAGCAGGGATTATATAAAACAGCGATCGCGATGCTGCGCAATGACGCGGACGCGGCGGATGCGATCCAGGATGCAGTGCTGAACAGCTATGAAAATTTACAATCCTTAAAGAAACCGCAGTTTTTCAAGACATGGATCACAAGAATATTGATCAATCAGTGCAACCGCATCTTAAAGAGGCGCGGAAATATCGTTCCGATCCATGAGCATCCGGAACTGGAATACACCGCTCCGGACACATCCGGAAGGGCGTTTATAGAATTGCTGAACAAATTGGAGGAGCAGTACCGTATCGTATTATATCTGTTCTACGTAGAAGAATTCAGCATCAAAGAGATCAGTTCGATTCTGGAAATGAATGAAAATACGGTAAAAACCAGGTTATCCAGAGGGCGGGGGAATTTCAGGAAACTCTATATGAGAGAAAATCAGATCTCCTGCTGCTGAACAAAACGAAGCTTCAGCGGAATGCCGGAATCCGGCGGAGGTGTGCTGCTCTGGAACAAAAATTGATTTGGAAAGAAGAGGTGTAAAGATGGGCAATTATGAACGAGATTTTATTGAAAAAATGAGAGAAGAAGTCCAGATTCCGGATCTGGTAAATGATAAATTGAAAGAAAGCTATGAAATGATACGTCGGGATGAGGTAAAGATGAAGATGAAACAGACCGGTTTATTAAAAAACAGAAACAGATTTTACAGAAGCCTTACAGCGGCGGCGGCTGCTGCGTGCACCGTCGCTGCATTATCCGGAATATTCTATATGAATCCTGCATTGGCGCAGGATATCCCGATCCTGGGAAATGTGTTCGGGCGTCTGCAGGAAGTGAGGGAGAACAGCGAATATCCGGACAAGGACAAAACCGCATATGAAAATATCAGCGAACACTCCGAGCCAGTTCAGGAGGCCGGAAATACGGCTGAAAATGAAATCGGGACGATGACAGTCTCCGACGCCTACTGCGACGGATATGATATGTATTTTACACTTTCCCTCCGGGTAGAGGATGAAGAGCTGAAAACAGCCGATTATCTTTTGCCCATGCATCGGAATGAAGGGGAGGATACCCTTTATGACGGAGGAGCTTTCATGATCAACCAGAAGCAGGCATGGCCGTCAGAAATCACACCTCTTCGTAAATCAGAAGACGGGCTATATGTAGGATTATGCCGGATTGAATCTGTGAACCAGGAGGACATCTCTTTTGAAGGGCAGATGACAGTGAATGTAGACATTAACGGCCTGAACGCTAGCAAAGCCATCGAGCCCGGAGGTGTGGGGGAGGCGTTCCAGCAGGCGAAGGCAGACTGGAGCATGCAGTTTGACGTTGAAACAGATACCTCCTCTAACCGCACAGCCGAGCCCAATGCGCAGAGCAACGGGGTCATCGTGCAGAAGGCGGTCCAGACCCCCAGCAATATGCATGTGACCTGTTATCTTCCTGCGGAGCTGGCAGAGAAGAATCCGGCACTTGTCCTGTCAGATGGAAATGGAAACCGCATCCTGATGGAACGCGCAAAGATGAATACGCAGGACGACGGCAGCCAGATCCAGGAAATGGTATTCAACACATCCCAGGCGGACCAGTTTGTGATGCAGGTATTTGACAAGAATGCCGGAACAGATGAAAACGGCGGAGTTCCGTTGATCGCAGAGATTCCATTTTCCATGGGAGAATAAATTTCCATCTGTGCGGCTGCATCAGCAGGCGCAAAAGTGCGATAGCACGGATTTTGCGAATGGATGCGCAGGTTGGATAAATTTTATGGCTTAAAAACATTTTGACCCGGCGGAGCCCCGCCGGGCTGACTCATCCGGCAGCCTCATGCCTCTGAAATCCACCCCTCGCAAGCAGCAGCATAACCGCCGTGAATACCGCATACAATATCGCCCTTGCCGAAAATGCATCCAGAACCAGACCGCCTGCCTGATAGGAAATGTATTTTCCAAATTCCGGCATGACCGCCTGATACGGCAGCAAGAACAGCATCAGGTTATACGCCCCTGCCGTTCCGTTGGGCGAGAGGAGCATGGGAATGAAAAGGACCGGAACCAGTACGATCAGCACAAGATAGGGGCTTTTCATCCTGGAGGACAGAAAGAGTGTCAGCCCGATCATGCCCAGCAGTACCAGATAAATGATCCCAATGTTGAGCATGGTCCCCTGCAGAAATGTCAGCGGATACGGGATTGCTGTGTTTGCGATCTGCATCGGCAGATTCCAGCCCGACACGCCGAACGCCACAAGCGGGATTGCGCAGGCGACCAACATATGAAGGGCAAATGCAATGGTTCCGAACAGCAGGGAGGCCATGATCTTTGCCGTGATCAGTTTTGTCCTGCCGTACTTTGCGGATAAGATCACCGCGTCGGTTCCCGCCTGATATTCGCCTGAAAAAACCGGCGCGATCACAATGCAGACCGCCAGTACCGCAAACAGCAGCAGTCCGAAGCTGCTTATGATGATCCCCCAGCCTTCGTAATAGCCATATTGCAGAGGCGTATCGATTTTGTCCGCCATGCCGCTCCAATACGCCTTCTGCTCATTCGATAACGCGCGGCCCGGCTCATTCAGTATGGCTTCCCTTTTGGCCTGGACCGCCTGATAAAAATCTGCGCCGTCCGAAACATCCAGGTCCGGAAAGCTATTGTAGCCCTTACTCTCATTTGGTGCGGCATAGGTCCTTGCGATCAGATTCAGAAAATTTTCCCGAGGCGCGATCTCATTCCAATACGCATCCCCGATCAAAAACCGTTCATTTCCGTCATATCCCACATTTGCGGGATCTTCAAAGAGCCCCTGCACTTCCCGGATGGTCTTCGTAATATACTCCTCCGTCAGCGGAACCGACAGATCCGCATATTGCTCCCTGTCATACGCAATCCCCTTTGTCCCTTTCATGACTCCGTTCTGATCATAGATCTGATATTGTATCACCGGAAGTCCGAAAAGAAATGCCGTTAAGAGCAGGCTGACCGCCATGATCGTGAGCGTTGATCTTTTCCGGACGATTTTCAGAAATTCATATCTGATCAGAGAAAGGCTGTCTGCCCTGCGCGGGCGTGTACGATTGGACGTTCTCTGATTTTGTTTTGCTGACATCATCTTTTTCCTCCTCTGCTTTTTCGTAATCATTTTCTCCGAAGTGGTATAAAAACAAATCCTCCAGGCTCGGCTCCGCTGCCTCCGCGTCCTCTGCCGGCCGGGCTTCGTCTACGATCCGCAGCCTGACCTGATCTCCCTCATGATGCAGATTCACGACAGAAAATTTCCTGCTGTATCGATCCGCGTCCCGCTCATCCACCAGCATTTCCCATACCTTGCCCTTCATGCTGTCCGTAACCTTGGCCATTGGTTCCTGCAGCAGAAAACTGCCGTTTTTCATCAGTAAAATGGTATCCGCAATGTAGGAAACATCTGATACAATATGGGTGGAAAGGATCACGATCTTTTCCTTTGCAAAATCGGAGATCAGGTTTCGGAAGCGCACACGCTCTTTGGGGTCAAGCCCTGCGGTCGGTTCGTCTAAGATCAGGATGGCAGGGCTGTTCAGCTCCGCCTGCGCAATACCCAGACGCTGCTTCATACCGCCGGAAAAGGATTTGATCTTTTTGTCCGCCGCATCCTGGAGATTGACCATTTGAAGCAGATTTTCCGTCCTGGTTTCCGCCCGTTTTTTATTCAGTCCCTTGACGGCCGCCATATACAGCATAAATTCGCGAGCCGTAAAGTCGGGATAAAATCCGAAGTCCTGCGGCATGTAACCTAAATGGGTGTAATACTGCTCTCCAAGCTCTCCGATCGTTTTCCCGTTGAACCGGATGCTGCCTGCGGTAGGCTTCAAGACGCCGCTGATCATCCGCATCAGCGTTGTCTTTCCCGCGCCGTTCGCGCCAAGCAGCCCGTAAATGCCCGGCACTAATGTGGCGTTTACATGGCTGACCGCAAAGTTTGTTCCATACTGCCTGCTCAGATCCTGCAGTTGTAATTCCATATCCAAAACCCTCCTATTAAAAAAGATGACCTATACTTTACAGCATAAATCATCCGTCTTAGGGTAGTCTTTATTGCATCTTAAGTTCATCTTAATTTGGAAAAGACAGCGAAAATAAAGCAATAGTTCATGATAAACACAAAAAATGGTTTAAAATTAATCAAGATTTAAAAACCTTTATATTGAATTATTAATACTACTATGATATTCTTGAGGATATCACATAGTCTCTGCGTAAAAGATTTAATGAAGTTCGTAAAAAAGAAATCTTGCACATAAACAAAAGTAATATTTGTATTGCCAAAACAACAATATAGAAAAATTTCACGATGAGGAAAATTTTACAAAATGAATGATGATAAATTCTTTTTAACTTATAATCAACAAATGAAAAAACTTAGAAATGATAAGCATATCTTATGTAATGGTTCTTCACATAAAAAAATTTTAGTACGTACCGGCTATTTTAATATTGTTAACGGGTACAAAAATCCTTTTATCAGTGGGCGTGATAATAATGGTAATCATTGTTATATATCTGGAACATCTATCAGTCAGCTTCACGCTGTAAAAAGGTTTGATGACCAGTTGCGCTCTTTTTTATTACGGTATATTACTCAGGTAGAAGAAGAAACCAGGACATTAGTTGGCTATAAATTTGATGAATGCAACAACAATGGAGAGATTCCATGGTATGATATAAATGCCTATTCACCTAACAGATCTTTACAGGAAAAGATGACTGTTATTTCCAAAGCCTATAGTGAATTGAGCAAGAGCCAGCTTGATTATGTAAAATTCTATATGGATAATCATAAACAGATTCCTACCTGGATCATGATAAAAGTTATTAATTTTTCAACATTTATAGATATTATACGCTGCAGTAAAATGGATGTATCTCATTCCCTGTGTAATTTATATGGTTTAGAGGATGAGAATGGTCATATGAATGTAAAACTTTTAATAGGGAGTCTTCATTGGATGCGGAAAATCCGAAATTCCTGCGCTCACAATGAACGTGTCTATTGCCTTACCAGAAAACGTGAACAACGTGGAAGATCCGGAAGGGTTCTTGAAAAATATTTTCGTATGCTAAGCCGCGGCTATACCAGAGATTTAGACCAAAGACTTTTCGATCTGATCGTATATTTCAAGTATTTTCTTCCTAAAACTGAATACAAACAATTTATTTCAGATTTAAAGGTTATGCTGACGGATCTCCAGTCAAAAATTCATCCTCATGCTTTTGAATATGTACATACTCAAATGGGAATTAAGAATTTATCTGATTTAGACACCTTACTTAACATCCCAAAAGATGAGATAGAGTATAACAAATTTGATAAACAGCGCTGTTTTCAATAATATAATCAAATAATTCCAAAGATTTACTATTAAAATACTCAAAAAAACCTATTATAAATGTTGTAATAATTTTCATCATATAGTAATATACTTCTACGGAGAGAACCATACTGATTATGGTTGAAAGGCACTCATACAGTTATTGTATGGGTGTCTTTTACTTATAGAAACAAAAAACCGCTCCTGCGCTAACAGGAACGGCTACGAATCCATCAAAAAAAGCCTTCTCCTGAGAATTCTACTTTGCAGAATGCCCTTCAGGTATCAAAACCCGAAACTCCGTCCCTTCATTCCGCTTACTTTTTACCGTAATCTCACCGCCGTGGAGTACGACGATCTGCTTTGCGATTGCCAGGCCAAGGCCGCTGCCTTCCGGCTTTTCTTTCGTACTTGTCCCTCTGTAATACCGTTCGAACAGCTCTGCCTGCTCCTCCTCGTCCATCCCCGTTCCGTTATCCCGCAGGAGGATCGATACCCGGCCCTGTCCGCTTCTTTCGATGCGGATAAATACCTTGGTTTCCGGCGGATTATGGGTGAGCGCGTTGATGATCAGATTTCCAATCGCACGGCGGAACAGCCGGCTGTCAATCCAGACTACAATCTCATCTTCCGCACTTTCAAACTCGATCTCACGTTTTGAAAAAGCAGGATCGTTGATCAGATCTATGACCAGCTCCCGGATATAGCGCACGAGATGTATTTCCTGCAAAGACAGGGGGATCACGCCCGCTTCGAACTGATAAGTCAGTTTCAGGTCATTGATCAGATTCTCGGTATAGACCGCATTTTTCAAAATGACTTTTGCGTATTCCTGGACCTCACTGCTTTCCGAAATCTGATTTTCCGCAAGCAGCTCCGCATATCCCTTGATGGGAGACAAAGGGGTTTTTACATCATGTGTAATGTTCGCGATCCATTCTCTGCGGACTCTCTCCGTATCCATCCGCAGCTGGTCACTGCGACGGATCTCCGTGTCCATTTCGCCCAGAGCCGCATAAACCTCGCCGAATACGCCTCCCGGTGAGCATGGCGTATAGGCGCGCCGACTGACATCCCGGATGCCCTTTGTGATCTTTCCCAGATGCCTGGAAAGCCAAAATACATAAAAGAACGTAAACAAAAATACGGCGCAGGAAACGCATACGATCCCTGTGCGGATCACGGGGGAAAGCCGGCTGACATGTTCTCCGTTGTAGTAGAGCATATGCTTTCCGACCGCATATGGAAAACCGATAAAGTAACCGTAGGTTTTCTCTGACCCTTCATAATTTCCCGCAAAAACCCTGTTATCATTATCGTAAACGTTTGTGCCAAATGCCAGAAGGTCGGAGGCAGTATAGCTGTTGGGATAGTTCTCCGGTTTATGGTAGGAAAAAACCTCCTGCCCGTTTTCATCGATCACCTGCAGCCATAAGCCATACCGATCCAGATCTTCAATCCCGAAATCTTTTACTTTCAGCTCTCCCTGTTCTTCTTCAAGCTGATAGGAAAAATTGTCTGTATACACGTCTGGCCATGAGGCCAGGCTGAGTCCCTCCCGCGCCGGAATCGCGAACACATAATAAAACAGGCCGATTGCCCCGGCAATAGCCGCAAAGATCACAATCATGACAATGCCGAACGAACGAAAAAACAGATTGAGATCGCTTTTATTCTTCATAGGGATCCACCAGCTTATAGCCTAATCCTTTCATCGTGGTCATGTATCGGGGTGCCGCGGGATCGTCCTCTATTTTTTCACGCAGATGCCGGATATGCACCATGACCGTATTGTCGCACCCGAAGCTGTCCTCGCCCCAGATGGTTTCATATAAGCGTTGGCGGCTGATCACCCGGCCTTTATTTTCCGCCAGATACCGCAGGATTTCAAATTCCCGTGCGGTCAGTTCTATGGATTTCCCGCCTTTTGTGACCCTGCAGCCCTCCAAGTCAATCTCCAATTCTCCTATTTTTATGGGCTCTTTCTCCGGCGGAGCTTGCTGATACGCGGCCCGCCGGAGCTGTGCCTTGACCCGATACGCGATCTCTTTCGGGCTGAACGGCTTTGCCACGTAATCATCCCCGCCCACCGAAAGGCCCAGGATCTTGTCCAGTTCGTCATTTTTGGAAGATAAAAATAAGATCGGGCAACGGGAAAAGGCGCGAATCTGTCTGCAGACCTCATATCCGTCGAGATCGGGAAGCATCACATCTAAAATGATGATGTCCGGGGAAGTCCTGCGGCAGAGCTGTACCGCGGTCTGTCCGTCTTCTACTTTGATAATGTTGTAAAAGCCTTCTATGTTGAGAGCCTTCTCGAGCAGATCCAGGATGTCGGGCTCATCATCCACAAGCAGGATCCTGTAAGCTGTTTTTTGTGCGGGGATTGGGTTCATATTGCACCTCCGTATTTCTATGGGCATTCTCGAAAACTCCGTGTACCCAGATTTGTGAGATAGGTGCAGGGGAGTTCCCGAGAGCGCTCTCTATATTATATTTCTTACAGAGAGAGGATACAAGCGGGGGCGGGCTTAATTTTAGCTTAAGCTTATATTTTGGGCCAGGCCGTAAATTTTAGCTATCCGCTGATCACGCCATGCAAAAAAGAGACCTTCATTGTTTTCGTATTCGGTTTATGCTATGATGAAGACAATCTATATTTTATAGTAAGGAACTGTAGGAACATCACTTATGCGTCTTGCTTGTCTGCACAGTTTTTTTCCTACAACTCCTATAGAAAACATAAGGACAGAGGTATCGCTATGGAAAGGATCATTGGGATCGATCTCGGTACTACCAACAGCCTGGTTTCCGTCTGGCAGGATGGAAGGAGCCGGCTGATCCCGAATTCATTGGGGGAATATCTGACACCGAGTATCGTAAGTATGGATGAAGAAGGGCATGTGTACGTCGGAAAGATCGCGAAGGAACGGCTGACCTCCCATCCGGAGCACACGGCCGCGTTGTTCAAACGATTTATGGGGACGGAAAAGACCTATACCCTCGGCGGCAGGGAATATCGTCCGGAGGAGCTCTCGGCATTGGTGCTCCGCAGGCTGAAGGAGGACGCGGAGCGGTATCTGGACGAGGAAATCAGGGAAGCAGTCATCAGTGTGCCGGCATATTTTAATGATATGGCGAGAAAAGCGACCAAGGATGCAGGGGCCCTGGCTGGGCTTCATGTGGAGAGAATTGTAAATGAACCCTCCGCCGCCGCACTGGCATGCCGGAGCGCCGGAGGAAAGGGGCAGGCTGAGGAGGATGAAACTCTGCTGGTCTTTGATTTCGGCGGCGGAACCCTGGATGTATCGCTGGTGGACTGCTTTGACAATGTGGTCGAGATCGTGTCGGTGAGCGGCGATAACCGCCTTGGGGGAAGTGATTTTGACCGGGCTATTGCAGAACAGTTTTGCAAGGAACATAACCTCTGCTTCGATGCGCTGTCTCCCCAGAGACAGAATGTGATCTTAAGGTGCGCGGCCCAGGCAAAGTGCATGCTGTCCGAGACAGAGCAGACGGTCATGGCCGTTACGGACGGGGAATTTCAGGGGCAGATGGAACTGACGAACCAGAAGCTGATCCAGATCTCCATGCCTCTGTTCCACAGGATGCTTGTTCCCGTAAGAGCCGTGCTGAATGACGGGCAGAAGGAACGGCTCGAGATCTCCAAGGTCGTACTGGCCGGCGGCTCCTGCAAGATGCCGACAGTCCAGCAATACTTGCGGCATTTCTTGCCCTACGGGCAGATGACGGTGATGGACCCAGATCATATGATCGCCTCTGGAGTGGGCGTTTATGCCGGGATCAAAGAGCGGAAGGAGGAGGTCAGGGATCTGCTCCTGACCGATATCTGTCCCTTTACCCTGGGCACCGGAGTCTATAATGAGTCGGATGCCCGGCGCTCCATCATGGCGCCCATCATCGACCGCAACAGTGTGCTGCCCTGCAGGAAGGAACAGCGTTTTCAGACCGCGAAGGATTTTCAGAAGTCTGTGAAGATCGATGTGTATCAGGGAGAAGCCTACTATGTAGACGAAAATATTTATCTGGGGGAGCTCTCTGTGGATGTTCCCATGGCCCTGAAAGGGCAGGAATCCATAACGGTATGCTATACCTATGATATCAACGGGATCCTGGTCGTAGATGTGAAGGTGGATTCTACCGGAAAGCAGGCGAGGCAGGTGATCACCACCGGAACGTATACCCTCGATCCGGAAGAGCTGGAACAGTATCTGAAGGATCTGGAGCAGCTCCATTCTCTTCCGGCGGATGAGGAGGAGAACCAGATGCTGATCGCCTGGGGAGAACGGCTTTTTGCCCAGACTACCGGGGATCTGCGGGAAGAAATCGGAAGGCGGATCCAATATTTTCAATATCTGATGAACCAGGAGCAGGATCCGTATAAGATCCGGAAGCAGCGAAAATATATCGCGGATTTTTTTGAGCGCGCGGACCGGTATCTGGATACATTTACGGATGCATGGCAGCGCCTGGAGGATGACAGTTCCTGGTATGAGCCGGATTCGGGTGGAACAGATCCGTATGAGGAAGGAGCAGAGTCTATGGCGGAGGAGGAATATCTAAAATGGTACGACGGGCATTTGACATCTTAGGAATCGAGGCGACAAAGGACACAAGGGCGATCAAGAAAGCCTATGCCCTGCTGGCGAAGCAGTACCACCCGGAGGAGCATCCGGCGGAATGGGAGAAACTCTACGGGGCATACCAGACGGCCCTGGAGTATGCGCAGACGGCAGGAGATCTTCTGGAAAATGAATACGAAAACAGCAAATCTGGAAAAGAAGGAGCCGCTATGGGAGCGGCTGGTGATGCTTTCTCCGGCGGAGACTCGGCCGGATCGGCTGGTGATGGTTTCCCCGGCGAAGGCGGAAACGCACCCGGATCGGCTGGTGATGCTTTCCCCGGCGAAAACGGAGACGCATCCGAGGCGGCGGAAACAGAGACGGCGGCGGGCGAACCGACATCCGTATCCTCCAACGCTGCATACGGCGCATTTTTCCAGGAAGCGCAGGAGCAATGGCTGCGGAAGAAGCATCTGCGTGAAGAGTTCATGCGCCAAAAGCTCCGGGAGCTTGTCAGCCTGCGGTGGCCAAAGGCGGTAAAGGCGTGGCAGGAGTTTTTTGACACAGATTTCACGATGGACGAGGATGAGGAGATTCTGCTGCTCCTGCTGGAAGCGATCCGGGAGAACGCGCTTTCCGAAAAAGTATTCTATCTGATCATGACGAATATGAACTCCCGGTTAAGATTCTATGCCGAGATGGGGGACAGCGACCGGGCGCTGGCGGCTATGGAGATCGTAAAATATTGTTCCGGTCAGATTCCCCTGCTGCACAGAAAAGCCGAGAGGCGGAGAAAATGGATCGGCATTCCGGCGGCGCTGGCGGCGGTATTTTTTCTTCTGGCGATGACGGGCCTGCATCAGGAATCTGTGACAGAGGGCGATGTTTCTGTGCTCGCGGCAGATTATCTGAATGAAAAATACGATGTTTCGGATTATACGGCGGCAACGCTGGAAGCGGAGAAGATACAGCTCATCGGCAGCAATGAGGATCGGATCGATTCCTTTGAGATTCGGGAACCGGAATCTGGAAATATCATTGCCTATGCCATGCGGGATATCGAAGAGACGGAAGGCACATTTGTCTGCTTTGACAATCTCCAGGAATCGGAGATCAAGGACGCATTTGAAAAAAGGCTGAATGCCCTGACCGGCCATGAGGAGGGACGGCTGTTCTGGGATTCCGCATTTTCCGACAGCCTGTCGGGCGGATTGGAGGACGGTTTTTTCCGGACAAAATATGAAGGCGATTTTGACGCGTTTATCCGGCAGGAGACCGAGGAGCGCTCCAGCGCGCCGGGAGTCGCAACCTCATTTCTTATATCCGACTACTGCTCTCTGAACGGCGTCTGTGACTACTATCTTCCCGATCCGGAGGTGGAGACGATGCGCGAACGGTTTGCGCTTACGGATTATACAGAGGATCCCGATTTACAGGCGTCGCTCCGGCAGAGTGCCGCTGATTATCAGCTTCAGATCCGCGGAGTGATACTGCCGAAAAAATTTTTTCAGGAAAAAACAGAGCGGGCGGAGGGAAAACGGAGCGGAATCTATGTCTTGAACGATGTACATGAAACCCTGGGAATGGAACCGCTGATGTCCTTTTTGATGCTCACGGGCTGGTATGTGAATCTATCCCCGGAGGATGAGAAGATTCTGAATATTTCCAGCGGTATGTATATGCAACCGGTCATTTCCATGGGAGAAGGGATCTACGGAGCGGAGAGCACCCTCAGAGGGCAGGCATTTGAGACGGATCCGGCGTGGGTCACCGGGTGCATGGTAAAGACAGAAAATCCTGATTCTCTCGGCCTCACCGAAGAAGAAAAGGGAAAGGCGGTCAGCTTCCGGCTCGGGGACGGGTATGTCCTGAAAAATGATTACTGCCTGGCCATCGATAAAGAGCTCTACGGGATCGCGGACTCAGATTATCGTGTGATGGTCACGAAGCAGAACGGATTTTCCATGGATCTGGCCGACCAGCATCTGGAGGCCGAGGACGGAACCGCGCTGGAAAGATATGTGAGCAGCTATGGGGAGCCCGACGCGGCGCTGAGGATGGGATATGCTCTGGATGGGGAGGGCTATCTTTTTATTGAGTATAGAGCAGCGGATATGGCGGAAGAGGCGGATATCATAACGGTGATCAATCCATAACAGGCTATGAAATCCCTCACACATTACGTTATGTAATGTGGTATGATAAAGCCGGAGGTGAAAATCATGAGCGAAAAGCAAATCAGCACAGGCGAAGCAGCAAAGATTTCTGGGCTTACGATACGGACGTTACAGCATTATGATAATATTGGAGTGCTTCCGGCATCAGGGCGTACAGAGGGTGGGCGGCGTTTTTACACGGAAAGCGATATGATTAAGTTAGAACATATTATCTTTTATCGTGGTTTGGGCTTTTCATTGAATCAAATTAAAGAAATACTCGTTGAAACGAAAACAGATAAGAATGCCGACGAATTATTATCTGCACAAAAGATTATGTTGTACAATCAAATATACAATATTCAAAACAGCATTGCCGCCATTGAAGCAAGCCAGGAGATCATCAGTACAGGAAAAATGCCGCCCTGGACGCTGCTGGCAGCTTTTATGCAGTCACTCGGCACAGTTGACCTTTCTATTTGGGAAAATTACGAATTTTCAGACGAACAGACAGAAGTCTTTCAAGAACATTTTCAAACACTGAATGATGTAATGGACTTTTACAATACATGGAAACGCCTTTCCATAAAATCGGCAGCATTCAATGAAGCCGGAATAAAACCCGACGAAGCAATAGCCCAGACATTAGCAATGGAGTGGACGGAAATGACGCAAAAAGCCACAGGGGGAAATCCCGAACATGAGCAGGCATTTTTAGCAGTTGATCATCAAAGAGATGTGTGGAATCCTGCTGAACGGGAACTGATTGAAAAGGCAGAGCCATTTTTGGAGGAAGCCTTAAACATTTACAATCAAAAACAGGAATAAGGAGTAAGGTATCATTCCGGGGCGTATCAGTCCCGGAATTTTTTTGAAAAAGCACTTGCTAATAACGTAACGTAATGTATTAAGATATGGAAAGAAAGGTTGGTGACAAAATGAAAAATATCATAGAGATTAAAAATTTGTGCAGACAGTTTGATAAGTTTGTCGCTGTAAATAATATCAGCTTTACGGTGAAACAAGGGGAATTGTTTGCATTTCTCGGAACGAACGGCGCAGGAAAGTCCACAACAATCAGTATGATTTGTACGCTGCTCCCGAAAACTTCCGGCAGCATAATTGTAGACGGGTTTGACACAGAGAAAGAAGCCGCAAAGGTGAGAAGCCGTTTGGGTGTCGTTTTTCAGACCAATGTTTTAGATGATTTATTGACAGTTGGGGATAATCTGAATACACGGGCACGTTTTCAAGGGCTATCTGGTAATGAACTGCATTGCAGGATAAAAGAGCTGCGAGATGTGTTTGGGCTTTCTGATATTTGGAAACGTCCTTTTGGGAAATTATCTGGAGGGCAGAAACGAAAATGCGAAATCGCCCGTGCAATCTTAAACAAACCGGAAATCCTTATATTGGACGAACCAACGACGGGTTTAGACCCACAGACACGCACAGCCATTTGGAAACTGATACGGGATATGCAGATACAACAGGGAATGACCGTCTTTCTCACAACACATTACATGGAGGAAGCGGCAGCGGCAGACAATGTATTGATATTGGAAAAGGGCAGGATTTGTGCCGAGGGAACACCAGACACATTGAAAAGCAAGTTTGGAAAAGATACGCTAAAGCTGCGCTTCCACAATTCAGAGAAAGGCATAAAGCAACTGCGGGTATTGGGCTACAGCCCAACGCAAAAAGCTGATTATGTTTCTATTTCGATTGAGGACAGCCATGAAGCGTTAAAGATAGTAAACAGCTTAGATGACTTCCTTGATTTTGAATTGATAAAAGGAAATATGGACGACGTTTTTTTAACTGTAACAGGTCATACGGAGGTGCCGAAATGAAAGAAATAAAAGTATTAACTGGCAGGACAATGAAGCTTTATCTGAAAAACCCATTATCCATTTTATTTTCTTTTGTTTACATGCTGTTATTTATCGTTCTGATCAGTCTGTTTCTTGGTGACTATATGGCAAAAGGAATGATGGACGTATACGCCGAAGTGGAGGGAATGGATTTTACTCATATACGCTGGCTGGTTGACACAACATCCATGGCGGGCGTATTGATGATCAACTGTATCTTAGTTCCCCTCAATGTACTTACGATCATGGTTCAGGACAGCAGCGATCATCGGTTAGACAGTTTCCTTGTCAGTGCGGCAGCCCGCAATAAGTTAGTTGTTGGTTATTGGTTAGCCCCGTTTCTTGTGGGTATTGCGATGAATGTACTCTGTCTGTTCCTGTCAGAGGGATTTATCGTAATAAATGGCGGCAAATGGTTAAGCATACAGAGCAATATAGAAATGGCAGGTTTAATGATTGTGAACACATTTTCAGCAACAAGTATACTTTTTGCAGCAGCTATGTTGACAAAAAGTGTAAGCCTGTACAGCACATTTACAGGGATTATGTCTGCGCTGGTTGGATTCCTTACAGGAGCATTTTTGCCAATAGGCATGTTCCCCGCAAATATCCAAAAAATATTCGCACTTATCCCGGCTCATCATGGCGCAACGCTCATGCGCAAGGTAATGACAAGAGAACCGCTTATGGCAACTTTTGGCAATGTGACAGACCAGACAGTAAAAGGTACTTTTATGACAGCGGAAGAAATTATAGATATCTATGCGTCCGAAAATGGAATCACTTATATGTTCGGAGATATGCAGTTTCCTTTTCCTGCAATGCTTATCATAGTGATTGGTTCGGGGCTGCTGTTTATGGCATTTAGCATGATCTGGATGGAGCATTACAAAAAGCATTAGCAGACAGTTCCTAAGAGTGCGTCGGTACGGTTTTTGTGAATGGATACGTGGGTTGGATGCTCCTTGGAGCATCCAACCGCACAGCTGGAAATTTTTCCGGCTGTATGTCATACTGTCAGACTGCAGTCCACCCTCCGTCAATATAGATCGTCTGTCCGGTGGTGTAGGCACAGTTCTCCGACGCGAACAGCAGCAGCTGTCCGCACAGCTCTTCGATCTTTCCGGGCCTGCCGAGGGGGCATCTCTTTTTCAGCTCTTCCAGCGCCGCCTCATCGAACTGCATCATTTCCGACGGAAATTCTCCCGGGCCGATGGCATTTACGGTAATGTTGTACCTTGCCCATTCCTGCGCCAGTGATCTTGTGAAGTTCGGCACTGCTCCCTTTGTCGCGTTGTAGGCAAGGATGGGGTGGTTCATCGCCGCGATGTGTCCGTACATGGACGCGGTGTTGATGATGCGGCCGTACTGGTTTTGGATCATATTTTTCGCGCACTCCCTTGCCATGAGGAAATACCCTGTCAGGCTGACGTCCACCACCTTCTGCCACTGGTCCAGGGAAAGGTCCACCGTCGGGCAGTACGCCATCATTCCGGCATTGTTCACCAGGATATCTACTTTTCCAAATGTATCAATGACAGACTGCACCCCTGCCACGACCTGGGCCTCGTCTCCCACGTCGCACGGAACCGGCAGGCATTCCCCGCCCATGGCTTCTATTTCCCCTTTGAGCGTTTCCAGCTTCTCTTTTCGCCTTGCAAATGCAGCCACCTTCGCGCCGTTTTCCGCAAAGGCTTTGCAATACTCGTAGCCAAGCCCGGAGGATGCCCCCGTTACGACCGCAACTCTTCCTGTCAGATCCATGTAATTTTTCATGATGATTTCTCCTTGCTTTCTTGTTATTTTTAGTTATACTCACGGCCGATGAAATCTGGCGCGCAGTATACAGGGTACGCCTGGTCAAGGTGTGACCTTTCACTATTTTTACAGTTTACCGGCCAGCCGACGAAGTGTAACCTTGTTTTCAGCTTCCGATTATGTTAAGGTATAGCTGTTCCGAATGATTATGTTCATCATATAACAACTGGATTTTCCAGACAATCAACAATCCTGTTCTATTGTTGATTAATCGACACTTTCGCCTGAATTGTCGATTAATTTGTCCGGGAAATCAATTTATGCCGCCGGTGAAACGGCGGCGGAATGGAGAGCAAGATGAAAACCCCGGACCGCAGGCCGAGAAAAACGAAGCATACCCTCAAGCAGATTTTTCTTGGCCTGCTGAAACAAAAAGCAATTGAAAAGATTTCTGTGACGGAGCTGTGCAGCCTGGCGGATATCAACCGGTCTACGTTTTATCTGCATTATTGTGATATCTATGCTCTGCTCGAAGAGATCGAGCTGGACTGCCTGACAGAATTTGACCGTCTGGCGGAAGAGATCTCCCGTCAGTCGATCGCGCCCAGTCAGGTGACACGGATGATCCTGGAATATATTTATGACCGGAAGGAACTGCTGTCCCTTCTCCTGTTAAAAAATAACCGGCGTGATTTCTGGAAGAAGATCAATCGGAAGGTCCTGCAGCTCTTCAAGATCAAGACTCTGCAGAATTATCAGCTTCCGGAGCACATGAGCGAAAGTGAATTTGACGATATGCTTCTTTTTTACGCCTCGGGATTTTATGCGGTTTTTGAGAAATGGCTATCAGAACAGTGTATGGAGGATATGGATAAGGTTGCGGAAAAAACAACTCTGTTTTCTCAGATCTGCTTTGACCATCTGCTGATCAGGGGGGCTGCCGGGAAGTGACCTGACAGCTTTTGATAAAAATCCATCTTTCACTGTCTCCGGCGTTTTTACACATAAGTTCTTGATTTGTGCAGAAATTTTATTATATAAAATCGCGATTTATGCTATAATCCAGTTTTAAAAAATCATGATTTATGTTATAATTATACCCTGTGAAACGGCCGTATGGCCATGACGGGATGCCCTTGGGTATACCTTATGAAACGGCCGTATGGCCATAGTGGGATGCCCTTGGGTATGCTTAAGGAAACCGTTTTTATAAGGAGGTTCAATCACATGCGCAGAAAAATATATGACCGCCTGCTGCAGTGGAAAGGAAAAAGCTGCGGAAAAAGCGCGCTTTTAGTGCAGGGCGCCCGCCGGGTCGGGAAAAGCTACATTGCGGAAGAATTTGCCAGGACGGAATACCGTTCCTATATCCTGATCGATTTCAACCTGGTTGATTCCCAGATCCGGGACATCTTCCTCCATGACCTGGGAGATATGGACACATTTTTCCTGAAGCTTACGACATTTTTTAACACAAAGCTGTATGACCGTGAGTCTGTGATCATCCTGGATGAAATCCAGCTCTTCCCCAGAGCCAGAAGCGCCGTCAAATATCTGGTCGCCGACGGGCGTTATGATTATATCGAAACCGGATCCCTCATTTCCATCCGTGAAAATGTGAAGGATATCCTGATTCCGTCCGAAGAAGATCACATCAATCTATATCCCATGGATTTTGAAGAATTTCTCTGGGCCGCAGGCCATGAAACCATGATGGATCTCTTTCAGAACTGCTATGAGAAAAAAAAGCCGCTTGGCCAGGCATTGCACCGGAAAGCCATGGATCTGTTCCGCCAATATCTGATCGTCGGCGGAATGCCGCAGGCTGTGGATGCATTTATATCCAGCCGTGATTTTGACCAGGTAGACCAGGTGAAGCGGAGGATCCTGAACCTGTACCGGGATGACATCCGCAAGCATGCAGGGGGAGAAGAGTTAAAGGTAGAAGCGATCTATGATGAGCTGCCCTCCCAGCTGAAAAATCAAAACCGGCATTTTAAGCTGTCTTCACTAAAGCACGGGGCGCGGTTTGATGAATATAAGGACGCGCTTTTCTGGCTGTCCGATGCCATGATCGTGAATAACTGCTATAATTCCACCGAGCCCAATATCGGCCTGAATCTGAACCGGGACCGCACACTCCTGAAATGCTATATGGGTGATACCGGACTGCTGGTCAGCCATGCCTTTGATGAAAATGGGATCGTAAGTGAAAAAATCTACAAAAAATTATTGCTGGATAAATTGGAAGTGAACATGGGTATGATCCTCGAAAATGCAGTCGCGCAGATGCTGACCGCAGGCGGGCATAAGCTGTACTTTTATGCAAATTCCTCCCGCAGCGACGCGGCATCCCGAATGGAGATTGATTTTCTGATTGCGAAGAGCAAGATCAGCAGCCGCCATAACATTTCCCCGATCGAGGTCAAGTCCGGGAAAAATTATACCCTGTCTTCCATCAAAAAATTCCGGGAGAAGTATGGAGAGCAGCTGCACACTCCTTATGTACTGCATACGGGAGATCTGAAGGAGGAGAACCGGATCATGTATCTGCCGGTTTATATGACGCCTTTTCTCTAAAGAACTCCGATCCGCCCTTCTTCCATCTCCCGCAGGTGCGTCCATCTCCTGGAACGAATCCTGTTCCGACATCGTAAAAGGACAGGCGCATTCTCCGGGCAGCTTCATCCAGCGCTACGCCGCCCGCCACTTTTTCTCGAAGGAGATCCGGTTATACCCTTCCTTCCATTCATACCGGATGGAATCCAGGAATTTTTTTGCCATAAAGACGCCGAGTCCGCCTGCCTTCCGCTCTTCCGCGCTCAGGGTGATATCCGGATCCGCCTTGCTGAGCGGGTTGTACGGGATCCCGCAGTCCTCCAGGCTGATATTCAGGGAACGCTGCTCCCCGTCCTTTTCGATTTCATAGGATACGCGCACACTTCCCTTGCCGTCCTGATAGGCGTAGTTCACGATATTTACAAAGAGCTCCTCAAACGCGATATCAAACTGCATCTGCACTTTCGCAGGGCATCCATGCTCCCGCAGTACCATTTCGAACAGCTCTGTCAGCTCCATCAATGACTGCTTCGTCGCTTCCACCTCTAATGTTTTCATAGCCGCTCCTATTCTACCGTAAGGATGTCAATAAATCCGGTGGATTCCAATACTTCCTCAACCATGCTGTTTACGTTGTACAGGATCATTTCCTTGTCCTCACTGTTGACTTTTTTCTGTCCGTTCAGGAGCGCCCGAAGGCCGGCGCTGGAAACGTACTGTACCTGTTCAAAATCCAGCCGGACGCAGTCCGCCCTTCCGATCCCCGCCAGGAGTTCTTTTTCAAAATCCTCCGCCGTGTAGGTGTCGATCCTTCCTTCCGTGTGCAGCACCAGTTCGTCTTCCCTCTGTTCAAATGTCACCTTCATGATAGTCCGTCCTTTCTTTTATCTATAAGGCCGTATGGCCATAATGGGATGCCCTTGGGTGTGATTTATTCATAAATTTTTATCTCCATCATGCTCCGAAGCCTTCGGAGCAGTTCCTCCTCCAGCCAGGGATACACGCCGGCAGGCAGATAGCCGGAATACCGGGAGCGGCAGATGTCGATCACCTTAGGCTCGATCCTGCACTCCGCGAACCAGGAGAGCAGCCTGTCCATCCTTTTCAGGATCCTTTCCCGGGAGGGAGGTTCCTTTTTCGGGATGTGCTCCTCGTACACCAGATAATATCTGCCCGCGTCCTCCTCCCCGCGCAGCAGCCGCTTGGGCAGGATCCGGAAGGGGTGGTACGGGTTTTGGGTAAATTCCTCATATGCCTGGGCGGTGACCTCGATCCGTTTGGGCGGTACGCTTTTCAGGGAATCATCCCAGCAGAAATAATCCAGGTCGATGTCCAGCACGATGTCTTTCTCAATGGTGACCGGCTCGAAGCAGCCTTCCCTCCATGTGAAAAAACGGTATGGGCTGTCCGCTTTTCCCCGCCAGGAGGCATGCAGGAAGGGGATCACTTTTCCCCGGGTGAGCTCACAGCCGCCGTTGCATTTTATGAACTGCTCCTCCTGGGTCATGGGCCTGCGAACCAGATTTTTGACGATATGGACATCCGAAAAAATGCCCTGGTAAACGGCGGGGACAATGAAGTCCGCGATCCCCAGCCTGCCGTAGGCCAGTTCCTGCGCTTCCCCCGGCGAAATGTCCTGGCGGGAAAAATCCCAGTCGTAGCCGCCGCTCTCCATGTCGTCGTGGTGGTCTACGTGCAGCAGGTAATTGCCGCTTTTTCCTATGTAGCCTTTTTCAATAAACAGGTTCCAGTAGTAGTAGGCTTCGTTGTGCTCCTCCATGCGGTAAAGCGGTATGCTCATTTTTGTTTTCCTCCAATACATCCTGCCGCGGCGCAGCAGATATGGTTTCTTTCCTTCGTTGGATTTCTGCAGAATACGCTTTGTACCGCAGACTCGCTTATTGTTTGAATTTTCGCAGAACCTGCGGCGCCGCAATGAGAAACCAGGCTGTATATTTCTCCGGATTTTTCCACAAATCCTCCGCCAGCTCGTCCATATCCATCCATCGGATCTCGCTGGCTTCCTCTTCGTTGAGCCGGATCTCCCCATCGTATTCCCCCAGAAATACATGGTCGTATTCGTACTCGGTCAGTCCGTTTTCAAACTGCGCCCGGTAGACGAAGGAATACAGCTCTTCCACAGGCATCCGGACGCCGAGCTCCTCTTCCAGCCGTCTTTCCACGGCTTCGGACAATTCCTCTCCCTGCCGGGGATGGGAACAGCAGGCATTGGTCCACAGACCGCCGGAGTGGTATTTTCCGGCGCTCCTCTTCTGCAGGAGCATTTTATTTCCCCGGTATACAAATACGGAAAATGCCCGATGCAACCGGCCCTTCTGATGCACCGCCAGCTTCTGCCCGGTGCCCGCCGGGTTGTCAAATATGTCTACTAAAATCAATTGATCTTCCAATTTTTGTTCTCCTCATTTCCTTATATTTCAGTGTGTGTCTGCCAGGGCGCACCCCTCTTCCCCCATAAAAATCTCCCCCCGGAGCTTTAAGTTCACCGCCGCGCAGGGCAGGCAGTTGTTCCGGAAACGGCAGCCCGCGCAGGGCTTTCTCTTGTCCTCTTCCACACGGCGGAGCTTTTTGAGCACCTCGGAGTGATTCCAGTATTCCTCAATGCTCTGGTACATTTCCTCCAATTCCATGTGGCGGCAGGGGGTGATCCGCCCCTCCACATTGATCGATACGGCGTCTCTTCCGGCCCCGCAGCCCCGCTCGATGCCGACGTTGCGGTTCAGAAAATAGCCGTTCTGCACCAGCGCACGCAATTGGGAAAAGCAGCTCTCGACTTCGATCGACACCTTTCCTTTATATTCCTTGATCCGCTTCGCCGCCCGGACGATCTGTTCCCCGGACGGCACGGATTTCCGCTGATGGGAAGCGTCCGGCTTGAAGACCATGACGCACAGGGAGCGCACCTGGTACTGCTCGGCCAGCGCGATCATTTCCTCTAAGGTGTCCGCATTGCTGTCGTGCATCACCCAGTTGATACAGGTTCTCGGAAATCCGGCTTTTTTCAGGCTTTCCAGAGCCTGAACCGCCAGGCCGTATCCGTCTCTTGTGAGGGAATTGACTTCCTCCGTGGGGCCGTTGAGGGACACACAGATATCTCCGATCCCGGCATTTACAAACCGCCGGATCTCCTGTTCTCCGAAATGATATCCCGACACGGCAATGTTGACCTCCATCCCCAGCCCCGCCGCGTATTCTGTCACCTCATAAATGTGGGGATAGCACATAGTCTCGCCGCCGCTTAAGTTTACGACCCGGACTCCGGCCTTTGCCGCCTCGTCCAGCCAGTATCTTGCCTTGTCAGGAGGCAGATCCCGGCCGCGGTTTAAGTCACAGTAGCACTGGGGGCACCTTAAGGGACAGCGGGTGGTCACCTCCAGATTCATCAGGACCGGGGTCTCATAGGCGGGCGTCCGGACATAGGGCACATTTCCCTGCCTCAAGTATCCCTTGGCTCCCAGGATCCGGTCTTTTTGAAACGGAATCTTAAAATGGGAAATGTCATTTTGGATATAAGGGGTGTGGGACGGATAACGGGCATTGAACCGCAGCACATCCGTTTTCTTATCCTCCCGGCATAGCCCTTCCGCGCAAAAGAAATCCAGAAGCCGTTCGATTTCCTCCTGCTTTTTGGTATGGGTGCCGAAATTAATCCCTATCTTTTCCGAAATGCCTGTCCCCGCGGCATCAAAATCGATAATAAACTGCCCTTTGTCCGCATAGGGAGACAAGCGGTCCAGCAAGACGCACAGCCGGTCCAGATCTCCCGGCCAGTCCAGTTCCGCCAGATAGTCCCGGATGTCCCGGGGCTTCATGTCATCCAGGAACAGGCGCATTCTCCGATCCTGCCTGCCCGCCATGACACCGATCTGGTACAGCTTTTTTACCCTGCCTGTCATTGCGGCGACACAACGCTCAAAGGTGGGCCACACAGACTGGATCTCCTCTGCGGAGAGCAGGTTCGGCATCACCTGCTCTCTCAGCCAGGCAAGGTCTGTCCCCGGACGCACGGCGGACGCGTCCACAAACCAGCAGGGGGTGATGGGCAGGGATTGGCAGGAGCCTTCGTCCAGCTCCAGCCAGTATTCTTTTACGTATTGGTTTGATCCGCAGTCGATCCGGATGGAATAGTCGCAGCTTTTTTCCCCGCTGGTGAGGGAGATTTCCTGCACCGTCTCCCGGGTTTCCAGGTCTCCGTATTGGGCGGAGATATTCGCAAGGGCGGCCGAAGTCCTCTGGCCGAACAATGCGGGGTATTGCTTTTTTTGCAGGTAGTTTATGTATTCTTTCACTTTGGGCATGGCGTTGTCTCCTGTTAGGAGTTGTCGAAAAATAAGTGATGTGTCAGTTATTTTTCGGCAGCCTCTTATGTCAGATTCTATCTTTTAGTATATACACAGGAGACACAAAATTGTTACAGAAATCAGGAATCAGAAAAATGTGGAGCCACCGAAATATGATCGGTGGCTCTTGTTATGTCAGCTAAGGAACTGTATGGAAATAACTCATACATCTTGCTTGTCTATTTCTCTGTTCAGCAGTACAGATGGTATTATTTCTGTTCATTTTTGCAGATTGTCAGGCAAATGCAATGTTATGCTTTTTTAATAATTCTATTGCCCGGGCAAGTTCCGCATCCTTCTCTGCGATTACAGCATCCTTCTCCGCAATCACAGCATCCTTTTCCGCACGCAGCGCATCATTCTCTTCGCGCATCATTTCCTTCCCCTTCTGGATTCCTCGGTTTTCAACCTGATCTAAGATCTCACACATATTCTTTTTCCCTCCTTCCGTTTTTGTCTTTTGTGCTTCCAAAAATCGCTCATCCCCGGTCATGACTGACATAAATTTCAGAACCGCATCTACATGCTTGATCGTCCTTCTGCTGGGAATATAGCTTTTGTTTTTCCGTTTCTGTACAAAATAGTCCGCCACGATCCGAAAATCGCTTCTAAATAACTTAACCTGCTCCTCTGTAAAATGTGCGACCTCAAAGACATGAATCTTATAATCATTCACATACTTTTCCATACCCGCCGGGATCGTCACCATCTCATTAATCGACTTCGGCCCACTCCAATGAGGTTCTCCGAAATACAGGACGATGCTCAGCACCGGGCATCGATCCTTTGATTTTTTATCAAGCAGCTGCGTCCGGTAGGCAGCCCCGTCATAGCCGATGACCCGAAACGGCATGTCTTTGTCCGTATCCGTCTGGTTTTCCAGACCCAGCAGCGCGATCTTTACCTTCCCGCCGGACCAGTATTTTGCGTTGTCCCGTTCTTCTTCATGCAGCTTGCTGCTGTCTGCCTTATATTGGGATCTGACTTTTAAAGATTTCAGCTCCCTGGGTTTGATCACCCGTACTCCTTCAAAAACCAGCGCATTTACGATGTCGGCAAAAACATCATTGTAATCCTCTAAATTTTTTTCTATGATATCCTTCTGTCCCATTCATACTCCTCTTTGGTTTCTTATATTATAGTCTTTTGGCTGCCGGAATACAAGTACATAGCTAATCCTTCCCACTTCTTTCCATATTCTTTTCCAAAATTGTAACGTTTATTTTAAAGCCGTGTATCTATTAATGTAACCGGTATACAAAGCTGTACGGTTGCTGATTCGACCGGCCATTTTCATTGCAATAAATTGCATGAAAATAACCTGCCGAATCGCAACCGCACAGCTGAAAAATTTTAGAAAAAGGAGAACAAAAGGTATGAACGAAGCATTGATCAAAGAAATTTTTTCTGACAAAGCATTTGTTGAAGCTTTACTGGGTATGGAGACCGCAGAGGAGGTGCAGGCTGCTTTAAAGGAAAAGAACCTGGATCTGTCCATTGAAGACATCGAGAACGTACAGAAGGCTCTTAGCGCACAGGAAAGCAGCGAATTGTCAGAAGACGAAATGGAAAATGTTGCCGGCGGGTTTGCCATTACTGCAGGAGTCGTATCTGCGATTGCCGGAATTATCAGCGCTACGGCGGGTGTTGGTTCATTTACACATAAGATTACCAGAGGCAGATGGTAAACCGTACAGAAAAGGTTACATGTGCGCTCTGACCGGGCGCCTGCAGTAACCAGAAAAGGAGCATATTATGAACGAAGCATTAATTAAAGAAGTCTTTTCTGACGAAGCTTTTGTGAAATCCCTGGTTGAGCTGGAAAGCGCAGAAGAAGTACAGGCTGCTTTAAAAGAAAAAAATCTGGATTTTTCTTTGGAGGATATTGCCGAGATGCAGACAGCGCTTGCAAAACGGGTCAACGATGAAATCCCGGAGGATGAACTGGAAAATGTTGCCGGAGGCTTTGCGATCTCCGCGACGCTGATCGCGATCGGCAGTGTCGGTGCGGCTCTTTTCAGTACAGGGTCTTTCGTTCACGAGGTTACAAGAAGACGTTGGTAAGGAACTCTATGGAAACTAGTGTGGGTTATACTAGCTGATACAGATTACCTGCCGCCGGCAGTTCTTCCGAATACGCAGGTATAGAAAAAAGTCTGTGATCCGCAGGCATTCCGACTGCAGATCACAGACTTTTTCTACCGTTTCTTATCACGCCGACTGCCTTCCGGCCAACCGATAGCACAGATCCCCCCTGCTACCGTTCCTTATCAAGCCAATTGCCGACTTGCCAGCTGATAAAACAGTCCTCCCTGCTCCATCAGCTCTTCATAATTCCCTTCCTCCGCCAGCCTCCCCTGATCCATCACAAAGATCCGATCGCAGTCCATCACCGTGCTGAGGCGGTGGGCGATGACGATCCGGGTAGCCTTTAATTTTGCCAGGCTTTCACAGACCATGTTTTGGGTCACGTTGTCCAGGGCCGATGTGGCCTCGTCGAAAAACAGGATCTTCGGATTGCTGACGATGGCCCGTGCGATCAGGATCCTCTGCTGCTGCCCGCCGGAAATGGTGCCGCTGTTCTCGGACAGTACCGTGTGCAGCCCCATGGGCATCTGCGCGATATCGTCTTTCAGACCCACCTCTTCGATCACCTCTTCCACCCGCTTCATGGTCGTGCCCGGAGCCGTGATGGTTATATTTTCAAAAATGCTTCCCGCGATCAGGTCGCCGTCCTGGAGCACCACGCCGAATTTCTTGCGGAGCTCCCGCTTGTCCATGCTGTCAATGTCCTTGCCGTCGTAGAAGATCTTCCCCTTCTGGGGACGCTCAAAGCCCAGCAGCATCTTCATCAGCGTGGATTTTCCGCCGCCCGAAGCGCCGACTACGCCGATATACTCCCCGGGGCGGATATGGAAGGAAAGGTCATTCAGCACATTTCCGCTTTCCTCATTGTAGGCAAAGGTCACGTTGCTGACTTCAATATCTCCGGTCAGCGCGCCGGGAATGATCGTCTCCTCCTCCATCTCAGGCAGCGCGGTCAATATGGGCCTGCACCGCCGGTACGCCGGGATTGCCGAGTTCACGTCCAGGAAGGAGGACACCGTCTCCAGCATCGCCCCGGAAAAGGAACCGAAAGCGGACATGAACGCGGAAAAGGCGCCCACGCTTAAGGACACGTTTTTGCGCATCATCCAGAAGTACAGCACCATGGAAAATACCACGTTCAGCGCCCCCACCAGCACGTCTACCCCGGCGCTCATCTTCTCCTTCCGGATGTTGATATTGCGGATCTTGGAATAGACCTTCAGATATTCGTACTGGGTCCGGTTCTCCACGCCGGCGATCCGGATCTTGGAAATGCCTGCGAGAAACTGGAACA
>CAYQBE010000057.1:0-27759 GCA_964415625.1 uncultured Clostridium sp. | reverse complement strand
CACAGACTCATTATCCGAGGAACAGCGCCGGGCAATAGCCGGCATCAAGGAAGGAGCAAACGGCATCGAGATCAAGCTGAATGATAAAGAAAAAGCGTTGGAGCTCCTGGGGCGGCACCTGGGGATGTGGAATGACCGTCTGGATCTGAAAGTTCCGGCCATTGACGATGCCGTAAAGGAGATGGAGGAATACTTTGAACAGCAGAAAGCAAGCGGTTCTTGACCTCCTGTGGAATGAACCGTATAAAATTGGACATTGGGTAGGTTTCAAAGATCTGACCGGGCTGCATAATACGTGGCTCCGGTCTTTTTTGTATTCTCATGAAGACCAGACACTGCTTGCGCACCGCGGATCTTATAAGACAACGGATCTATCCCTGTTCCTCGCGCTTCATGCGATCGAGCGGCCCAATGAAAACGTGATGTTCTTCCGGAAGACGGATGATGATGTGACAGAGGTGATCACTCAGACCAGAAAGATCCTGCAGTCGCCGGTGATCGGGCGGATCGTATATGATCTGTACGACCTTAGCCTGCAGCTGATCACAGCAAATAATTCGGAAATCATGACAAACCTCTGCACATCCACAAGGGGCGCATCCCAGATCATGGGGCTCGGTATCGGGACATCCATTACAGGAAAGCACGGGGATATCATCGTAACAGACGATATTGTGAACCTGAGGGATCGCACGAGCCGGTCGGAGCGGGAGCGCACCAGGATTCAGTACATGGAGCTTCAGAACATCCGCAACCGGGGCGGTCGGTTCATTAATACCGGCACTCCCTGGCACAAAGAGGATGCGATTTCATTAATGCCGAATGTGAAGCGGTATGACTGTTATTCTACAGGCCTGATCACTCGGGACAAGCTGGAAGAACTTCGGCAGTCCATGTCGGACAGCCTTTTCTCGGCAAATTATGAGCTGAGGCATATTGCGGATAAGGATGCCATGTTTAAAGATCCGGAGTTTACAAAGGATGTGGAAAAAATCTACGGAGGGATTGCTCATATCGATGCCGCATACGATGGCAAGGACGGCACGGCATTTACCATAATACACAAAGTGCCGGAAGGCTTCATTGGTTTTGGAAAACGGTGGGACAGGCACGTGGATGACTGCCTGAGAGAAATTGCTGTTTACCATAAACGTTTCAGGGCAGGAACCATATTCTGTGAGGACAACGCGGATAAGGGTTATCTGAGAAAAGAGATTGCCGGTATGGGGATTCCGGTTTCAGGATATCACGAAAAAATGAATAAGTTTGTGAAAATATCCACGTATCTCCGAAAGAACTGGAAGAAAATAAAATGGCTGGAAGAGACGGATCCGGAATATATCAATGAGATCCTGGACTATTCGGAATTTGCGGAGCATGATGACAGTCCGGATTCCGCGGCAAGTATATTTAGAAAACTGGAAACACGGGCCGCATATAACAACGGCCTGAGGGGAGGCGTATAAAATGTTCAGGGTGCCGACTGGTACGGTTATGACGACAGAACTGCTTGGGAAATATATGGCAAAGCACAAGCAGGAAATTTCCGAGAGGTATCAGAAACTGCAGGATGCATATGAAAATAAGTATGAGATCAGCAGGCGGGAGAAAAAAGCGGACTGGAAACCGGATAACCGGATTCCGGTCAACTTTGCGAAGTATATCGTAGATACAATGAATGGATTCTTTATAGGAATCCCGATCAAGACCATGAGTGATGATAGGGAGATATCCGAATATCTGGAATTTCTGGATCAGTACAATGACCAGGATGATAACAATGCGGAATTATCCAAGGTGTGCAGCATTTACGGAAGCGGCTTTGAAATGTATTATGTGGATGGGATGGGGAATATCGGGATTACATATCTTTCACCGATGGATGCGTTTATGATCTATGATGACAGCATCCTGGAGAGGCCGATGTTTTTTGTACGGCATTATAAGGACGCGGACAATGTGGAACATGGAAGCTGGTCAGACGGGAGAGTGGTACAGCATTTTATCAACCGTGGCTCCTATCAGTGGGTGGATGAAGAAAAGATTCACGGCTTTGATGGAGTTCCGGCAACGGAATATCTGGAAAATAAGGAACGCATCGGGATATTTGAAAGCGTTCTCCCCATGATCGAGGCTCACCATAAAGCGGTCAGTGAAAAGGCAAATGACGTGGATTATTTTGCGGACGCATATCTGAAAATACTGGGAGCGAAGCTGGAAGCAAGTGATCTGGAGGTGCTGCGGAGAAACCGGGTGATCAATTTTGAAGGGATGGACGCCCTGAATGTAGTGGTTGATTTTCTGCAGAAGCCAAATGGAGATACGACACAGGAGAACCTGATCAACCGGCTTGAAAAGCTCATTTTCCAGATCAGTATGGTGGCGAATATTTCAGATGAAAATTTCGGGACCTCCTCGGGTATTGCCTTAAAATACAAGCTGCAGGGCATGAGCAACCTGGCAAAGACCAAGGAACGGAAATTTATCTCTGGCA
The DNA here is from genome assembly GCA_964415625.1 of uncultured Clostridium sp. GTDB lineage: Bacteria > Bacillota > Clostridia > Lachnospirales > Lachnospiraceae > Schaedlerella. The sequence goes on along the minus strand of CAYQBE010000057.1, from coordinate 25,265 downwards.
TGAACAGGCGGTACAAGCTGATCTTCAGTAATCCGGTTTCCGGCATGCGGGAGGATGCCTGGGTAAACATCAAGTACAAGTTCACCCAGAATATTCCCGCCAATACCCTGGATGAAGCTCAGACGGCTTCCCAGCTCAGCGGGATCGTCAGCCATGAGACTCAGCTGGGCATTCTTTCCGCTGTGGATAATGTGAAGGAAGAACTGGAGCGCATAGAGAAGGAGCAGGATCAGGAGGGGTACGAGACAGACTATCCAACGAACAGGACGGCGGAGGATGTATAAGTGAATTTTTATAGCGGGGATGTGGGATTATGAACTACTGGCAGCGGCGGCAACAGCAACTCAACCAGCAATTGGAAAAGGATGAGGCCAGACTGAAAAAGCGGCTGTCATCCTTTTATGATACCGAATTTCGGAAACTAGACAGGCAGATCGCGGCATATTATAAGCAGTACGGCACGGATCATGTGATTGAATACCGGCAGCTATTAGAAAGCCTTCCGCCAGAGGATAAACGTCTCCTGATAGAGCAGATGGATGTATTCGCGGAGAAATATCCGCAGTATGCACACCTGATGCCGGTGCGGGAATCGGTTTACAAGCTGGATCGGCTGGAAGGCCTGCAATATTCCGTGAGGATGCAGCAGTTGGAGATCGGGGCTGTCACACAAAAAGAGATCCGGGAGCATTTGGAAAGGCAGGCCCTCCGCGGGGGAAATGCAGCCGCCCAGGCACTGGGGTTCGGTGAGAACTTTTATTCCATGAATCCGGATATTATAAAGCAGTTTGTTGGCGCGGCATGGTCGAACGGGGAAAACTTTTCACAGAAGATCTGGAAGAACACGGAGAAGCTGGCAGGTTATTTGAATACGGATATTGCGCAGGGATTTGCTCGCGGGGATTCTTACGAAAAGCTGGTAAGGAATCTCCGGCAGAGATTTGGAAAGGTCAGCCGGAAGGATGCTTACAGGCTGATCTATACGGAAGGAACTTATGTGATGGCGGAGGCCACCATGCAACCCTTCACAGAGGATTTTGAGGAGTATCGACTGTCCACGGCGGCAGATGGAAAAGTGTGTGATATCTGCCGGGAGCTTGCAAAAAAGAAGTTCCGTATCCAGGACAGACAGCCAGGCGTGAACTTTCCTCCGCTCCATCCCTGGTGCAGATGCACGTTTACGATCGAGGTAGAAGACTGGGATAAGTGGATGGAGGATTATGAACAGAGACATGGAAATGGACAGTCTGGAAAAGTTGCAGAAGGGTTGAATGATGGCGGAAAAAATGCTATACTTGGTGAAACGAACGATAAGGAAAAAACAGATGTGCATACGGTTGGTAAGATTGATAAAAATATTTATCAATGCATAACAAAAGATATTGTGACAGATGAGGTTATTATAACGGATGAACGTATTCAGCATATAAAGGAAAGACACCCGAATGACTATGAGCGATTTTATAGTTACATACCAGAAATTATAAGGAATCCAGATTATATTATTGAAGCGAACAAGTCGAATACAGCTGTAATTTTGAAAGAAATTGAAGAGCAAGGTGAAAAATTTAAATTGGTCTTGCGCTTAAAGGTGGAGAGTGATCCGGCAGAGTACAAGAATTCGATTATGACATTTTGGTATATCGGAGATACAACTTGGAGGAAGTCTTTGAAAAATAAGAAAATACTTTACAAACGTGAATAAAAAAGGTAAAATAACCGTACAGATAAACAGAGAGACTTTGAGGTGAAAAGTGCGTCGTCATGCGCCGCATGCTTCGGCAATGGGCAAAAGAGATGCCGGGAGTGACGCTCCGGCCAAAGTTTCTCTGTTATCGTTTTACGTAGATGGAAGGACTTTTTGAGGTGGAAGATTTCGTCCCCGTCCACACACCGATGGTTTGACAGGAGAAATCCGAGAGATGCAGGAGAATGGGACGCCTGCCAAACAGTCTCTTTCTTTGTTGCAAATATTGATTTTGAGACCACCAGTCATTATGGCCGGTGGTTTTCTTATGCGCATTTGGAGGATCACACATGAGAAAATTACTATTTTTTCATTCCCCTTGGTGTCCCCCGTGCCGGTTCTATGAGAAGGAGTTTATCCTCCCGCTCATCCAGATGGCCGGTGCGGATAAGATTCAGAAGATCAATGCACAGGAGGACCCGTTTACTGCGGATAAATACGGCATAGATAAATTGCCTGCCATAGTCCTTCTGGATGGAGAGCAGGTGAAAATGAACCGCACAGGAGCTATAGACATTAAAAAGGTTGCTGAATTTTTGGAAGGGAGTGATGTGTATTGATTGAGGTGAGTGTCCGGAAGGATGGAATCATGATAAGCGGCCATGCGGGCTATGCTTCGGCAGGTTCTGACATTGTCTGTGCCGGAGTGACGGCGCTTACACAGGAACTGATCAGATCAATGGAAGGATTAACGGATGACCGAATAGAAACGGATATCGGGAGCGGTATGGCATCGATCCAATATGGGGATTTATCAGAAAAAGGAAAACTTCTGATAGATTCCTTTTTTATTGGTATCTGTATGATCGCAGAAGAATTTCCGGACTATGTGCGGATTACATGACCAGGCGTGGAAGTCATAAAACTCTACGGGATTAAAAAAGGGCAGGCGTGGATCCCTGAAAAGCTACGGGAAACAAGGAACACGAAAAACGATGGAGGCAGGATATGAAGAACAAGGATTTTAGACTACTGCAGTTATTTGCGGAAGATCCGGCAAACGGCCAGGATGGAGAGATCCCAAAGGGCCAGGAGGGAAGTAAGGACCAGAAGGGAAAAGAGGATCCAGAGCCGCCGGCTCCGAAATCTACTGCAAAATACTCGGATGAGGATTTTGACCGGATGTTCAACCAGAAGTTTGCAAAAATGATGGAAAAGCATGAAAAGGAGATGGCGGAAGCGACCCGGCTTGCGGAGATGAATGCCCAGGAGCGTGCGGAGCATGAAAACAAGAAGCTCCAGGAGCAGGTACAGGAGCTGATGCGCAAGGAAGCCATTGCGGAAATGTCAAAATCTGCCAGGGCAATGCTCCGGGAGAAGAACATCAGCATCGGCGATAACCTGCTGGGGGTTCTGATCTCCGAGGATGCGGATCAGACAAAAAAATCAGTGGAAGAGTTTATCAGCCTTTTCCAAGAGGCGGTCAACAAGGCCGTTAAGGATGCGTTGAAGGGGGAGCCTCCCAAAGCAGGTGGGGCGTCAAAACTTACGAAAGAGCAGATCCTGGCAGTGAAGGATCGGACGGAACGTCAGAGATTGATCCAGGAAAATATGCATTTATTCAGATGATGGAGGTATGAACGTATGAAGAACAAAGAATTTATGATGCTGCAGTTATTTGCGGAGGGAGATTCCAGTACCACGCCTGCAGAACCGGCGGTAGGAACGACCACAACGGCAGATATGGCGCCGGCGATTTCTGTTGATTTTACCAGCCGGATTTCGAAAAATATTGTAGAGCTCCAGAAACTTCTGGGCATTACAGACCTGATCCCGATGTCTGCCGGCACGGATATCAAGATCTATAAGTGGGATGTTGGCGAACTGGCTGATCAGGTAGGGGAAGGCAAGACGATCGGCCTTACGAAAGTAACGCGAAAACTTGCCAATACAATTTCACTTGCCCTGGATAAGTACCGCAGAAACACCACTGCAGAGACGATCCAGAAAGTCGGCAGGGATATCGCAATCAACCAGAGTGATGAGAAGCTGGTAGGAAAGGTACAGAAAGAGACCAAGAAGTCCTTATATGCAGCTCTGAAAAAGGGATCCGGAACGGTGACCGGGGCAACCCTGCAGGCTGTTTTAGCTAACCTGTGGGCAAAATTACAGGAATACTATGAGGATGAGGACGTAACCCCCGTATATTTCATCAACCAGCAGGATGTGGCTGACTATCTGGGGACTGCTCAGATCACGATGCAGACGGCGTTCGGGTTCACTTATATCGAAAATTTCCTCGGATTAGGGACTGCGATCATCTCTCCACAGGTAACGGCGAAAAATCCGATCGCTACGGCCAAGGAAAATATGCGCGGGGCATATGTGCCGATGTCCGGCGATGTAGCACAGACATTTTCACTGATGGCTGATTCTACAGGACTGGTTGGAATGACCCATTCTATCAATTCCGGTGATGCAAGCGTGGACACTCTTCTGATGTCCTGCGTGAAATTCTTCCCGGAGTTCCAGGATGGCGTATTTATCGGTACGATCGGAAACGGCACAGGAGCATAGGAGGAGAATGATGTACAGGGTGGTTAAATTCTTTACAGATCTGCAGGATGGAGACCACCCTTATCACGTTGGAGAAACCTTCCCGCGTGATGGGGTGGAAGTTACGGAGGCACGTATCAAAGAGCTTTCCGGAAATGAAAACAGGCAGGGTGTCCCATTGATCGAAAATGTGGAGCAGCCTGTGAAGAAACGTACTTCCAGAAAGAAGCAGGGCTAAAAGCGAGGTGCAGTTTATGGAAATGCTGGAAAGAGTGAAAAACCGGATTCCGGACGCGATGCTAAAGGATGAAGTTCTGGAGGAGTATATCAGTACCATATCTGACCGGCTCTGCCTGCGGCTGGGTGTCGGGGCGCTGCCAAATCTGTTTGAGTCGATCTGCGTAGATGCCGCGGTGAAAATGTACCGCCGTACCTATTATGAGGGAATATCAAGCGAAGGGGCGGCGAATATCAGTACGACCTTTGTAGATGATGTGCTTTCCGAATATGCTCAGGAGATCGGAGACTGGAAAACACAGCAGGCGAATATGGGAGGCTCTGGCAGGGTGGTGAGGTTTCTGTGATCTGGAAGACATGCAGGCTTCTGGCAAAAAGGCAGACCGGGGAAGACGAGCTCCATAACCCGCGGTATGATTATACAGCAGTGAAGGAGACAACTGCCCGTGTCACGCCCTGGACGGATGAACAGATTGCCCTGGAAGGCCGGGAGGTGACCCGGAACGAGCAGCGTTTTCTGATCCCGATTCCTTTTTCTATGTTCCCGGAATGCCAGAAAGCAGAAATTGACGGCCGTGTACAGGAAATCACGAAGGTCATGGACCTGAGCCCAAGGTACACAGCGATTCAGGTGAGGATTTATAAGGGATGATGAAATGGGTCTGGTAAAAATAGAATTAAACAAAGTCGATATAGATCGCCTGGCAAGGGCGCTTCAATCCATGAATGAAGTACGTTTTAACGCGGTCGTCAAGAAGAATGTCACGGAATTACTCAATGCCGCGAGAAACGGCGGGACGCCCATTAAAACAGGAGAGCTGCGGAAATCTTCCGGTACCTATGGTGACGAGATGGGCTATACGGTGGATTATGCGCCCCATGTGGAATACGGGCACCGTACAATTGACGGGGGCTGGGTTTCCGGACAGCACTTCCTGAAAGCAAACGTGGATTCACAGGCATTCATCTATTATCAGGATTTAAAAAATGCGATAAAGAAAGGGTAAGCTATGTATAAACAGATAGGACTGACAGATCTGATATCTGCCATCCAGAAGAAAATAGAGGATCATACAGGGACGAAGTGCTATGATGCTGTACCGAAAAATGCGCCAAGTCCTTTTTATTTTGCGGAGATTATTGGAAAACGTCCAGCCCATTCCAAGACCATGTGGCGGGATGTCTTTACAGTCTGGATCCATGCGGTTGCGGAACCGGGCGAATCTTCTGTAAGGATTTACAACCTGATACAGGAGCTGGAAGAGGCGCTGACGGAGGATATTGAGCTTCCGGAAGATTTTGATCTGATCATGCAGACCAATAATGGAGTGCAGACGATCAAAACAGACGAGACCAACGAAAAGCACGCGGTTCTGGCTTATGAATTTATGATCTGCTACGGATTCAAATGTAAAATTTAGGAGGAGATGATGTTATGAGATTCAATGGATTTTTATTACAGCTTTTTGCGGATAACGCATTTGACGGCGGCGCTTACTGCGATTTTTCAAGTTCTGCGGCGAAGGCACTGGCCGGGAAGGACATCCTGCTTGCTGTCTATAATGCGGATGGGAGCAAGCTGATCGCCATTGGGGGACAAAAAGGGCTGACGATCAACCGTTCCGCGGATTCCATCGAGATCACCAGCAAGGATACGGCTGGCGGCTGGAAATCAAAGATCGCGGGTATGAAGGAGTGGAGCATTGATAATGACGGCCTTTACGTTCCTGGGGACGAGGCGCACAGTATTTTGTCGGAATCATTTGAAAATTCGGAACCTGTGTGCATCAAGGTGATCGATGGCAAACGGAAAAGAGGGATGTTCGGCGGCCTTGCGGTCATCACGGACTATCCGCTGGAAGCCCCCTATGATGATGCCATGACCTACAGCCTGTCCCTGGAAGGCATGGGGGCTCTCCTAGATCTTCTCACGAATAAACCTGCGTTAGATACTCAGCCGGGGAATGCTGTGTTGGATGTGTTGACCGTAGTTTCTGTCGCCGGGAGCTCCGTGGGAAATACGGCGGTATATGTGAATCCGGCCAGGGAAGCCGGAAACACTTACCGGTATTCAAAGGGATCAGCCGTTGTATATCCGTCTTATGATGATGACTGTACGAGTATGGACACCTGGGACGGAGAAGCAGAACTGGCAGCGGCGTCAGGAGAAAGGCTTCTGATCGTGGAGTGTACTTCGGAGGGGAAAGCGAGAAAAGCTGGTATTGCAACAGCAACCATTCAGGAATAGGAGGCAGGGATCATTTATGATTACTTATGGCGGAAAGAATTATGTTTTGAAATACAACATGAAACGGATTGAAATGATTGAGGGTGTAACAAATATGCCGACGCTGGCGGACTTACAGCGTACACGTGGGCTGCTCAGTCTGGCATCTTTGAAAACCTATATCGCATACGGGATCAAAGAGGATGGATCTGATGTTTTCCTGAATCCCAAGAAGGGAATGGAAATAGCGGAGAGCCTGATCGAATCCAACGGCTACCCGGATGTGTGTGCGATTGTCCTGGAGGCGCTGGAAAGGGACTGCCCTTTTTTCTTCCAAGAAGGCTGATCGAGTTTGAATACTTCAGCAGCGATGAAGCGGATCAGGAGTATATGGAAATAGCGGAGCCGTATCAAAAGGATATTGACTTCGCTTTTTTTGTTGTCAATTTCGGATATTCCAGATCAGACTATGACGCACTGACGCCGAGAGAAATTGCATTCATCAGGAAAGCCTGGGAAAGCAAGATGGTGGCAGACAGCTATAACATGTACAATGCTGAGTTTACAGCTTATTTCAATGCAAACCGTCCGAAGAGGAAAAAGGCATTGAAGCTGTGGAACAAAAAGAAAGTGAAAAAAGCGGATATGGAAGTGATCCGCGACAACCTGAAAATCATTCGGGATGTAGAAAAAACGGAAGGAACCGGATGGGTGGATGCAATCTACAAAGCGAACAACCTTCCGCCGATAAGGAGGTCTTAAAAAATGGCTGATTATACATTGAGCGCAAAGATTACAGGCGATTCCACCGGTTTTGAGAAAGCATTTTCGACAGCCCAGAAGACTCTGGACTCCTTCCAGAGCAAAGTCCAGAGCATCACAAAAAAGCTGGATCGTGTGGGGAGTGCTTTTACTGATGTAGGGGATAAACTTACTTCACGCATAACGAAACCGGCCATCACAGCCACAAGCGCGCTGACCGGATTGACACTGGTAAAAGGATTTAACCGGCTGACCGGCATTGATGACGCAAAAGCAAAGCTGAAAGGGCTCGGGCACGATGCGGAAAGTGTTACGGAGATCATGAACTCCGCTATGGAATCGGTAAAGGGTACTTCTTACGGAATGGATGCGGCTGCTACAACTGCAGCAAGTGCGGTCGCGGCCGGGATCCAGCCGGGGAAGGAGCTGACCAGGTATCTGTCCCTGACAGCGGATGCGGCCGCGATCGCCGGGGCGTCTATGGCGGACATGGGATCCATCATCAATAAGGTCCAGACCTCACAGATCGCATATACGGATGACTTGAACCAGCTGGCAGACAGAGGGCTTCCCATCTATCAGTGGTTGGCGGAAGCCGCAGGAATCACAGCGGCGGAAGTGAAAGAAATGGCATCCGAAGGGCAGATTTCTTCCCAGATGTTCCTGGATGCCATAGAGAAGAATATAGGCGGCGCGGCGAAGATCATGGGAGAATCTTCATTTACCGCAGCGATCTCTAATATCGGGGCGTCCATTTCGAGAATCGGGGCGAATTTTCTGGATGCCGGGGGCAAAGGGGGAGGTTTCTTTTCTACCTTAAAACCGATGCTTACTGATTTTAATAATTCACTGGGGATTCTGGAAGAGAAAGCTGCGGATCTGGGTGTCAGGTTTGGGGGAACATTTTCAAAGGTGGTATCCGGGATCCAGGGGCTAAAAGCCAGATTTGACAGCCTGTCGCCGTCTATGCAGGGACTGATCATAAAAGGGGCGGGGATAGGTACTGCTGTAGCTGTTGGATTGGGCCCTGCATTAAAGATTGCAGGAAAGCTGACCACGGGATTCAGTTCCGTGCTGGGTGTAGTTTCCATGATTGCTTCACCGGCTGGGATGGCTCTGGCAGCGATCACTGCTCTTGCTTCGGGGTTTGCATATCTCATGAAAACAAATGAGAGCTTCCGGACAGGCGTTACTGCGGCCTGGGATGCAGTAAGCGGAAAGATTCAATTCGCTCTGTCTGGTCTGATGCCGGTGCTGTCCGGTGTGTTTGAAGGGATCAGGGCAAAATTTCAGGATATGCTCAGTGCGTTATCCAATGCGGATTTCAGCGGTGTGTTTGCAGGATTACAAGGTTTTGCGGAGAACGTGAAGTCCTTTGTGTCCAGTATTGATCTTTCGGGATTTTATGAAATCCTTCAGACTGCGGCTGGAAAAGTGCAGAGTTTTGTATCTGGTATTGATTTCAGTGGTGTTGTGGAGAAAGTGCAAGGAGTGGCGGAAAAGATTCGGGAGTTTGCATCTGGAATCAATTTTTCGGGAGCCATAGAGAAAATAAAATCACTCATCCCGACGTTTGAAGAGATATCCTCAGCAGTAAGTCTGGTAATAAGCACGATATCCGAAAAAGTGCAAACTCTTTATACGTTTTTCCAGACTGTATTCTCAGGGTTAAATATTCCGGTCGCAGCATTTATAACGGGCTTTACGGCCATATTGATCAATGGGAGCGGCTCACTGGGGACATTTGCTTCAAAGGTTTTAGCCGTTGGAACAAGCCTTACAAAAGGTATAGGTTCCGTTGTTCCCAAGATACTTCCTGCGCTGACAAATTTATTTACGCAGTTTCAAGCCGGAGGCGGAGTGATTGGGTTATTGAAAGGCGGCTTGTCTGGTCTTGGTTCTGCATTTGCGGGGCTTTTTAGCCCGGTGTCACTTATAGTGGGAGCAATTGCATTGCTGGCTGCGGGGTTTGCCACCCTGATGGCTACAAATGAAAGTTTTAGAAATACGGTGATAAGCCTCGGTCAAGACATACTTGCTGCCCTAATACCGGCCTTTCAGATGATAAGTCAGACTGTCAGCCAGATCATAGCGACTGTACTGCCTGTATTGATCAGCTTATTCAACCAGATACTTCCGATCATAGGTCAGATTGTGATCGTGGTTATGCAAGTTGCGGCAACACTCGCGCCGATGATAACCCAGCTTGTGAGTACGCTGTTACCAGTCATCACAAATATAATCACTGTGCTGAGCAACGTGGCATCCGCAGTGATGCCGGCGATCATAGCGATATTGAATGTGGTCATGAGTGTGATCCAGACCCTGACCCCGATCATCATGGATGTGCTATCTGTAGTGGTCACTGTGGTATCTGGGATCATCTCGGCGGTCAATCCGATTATTTCCTTTATAGGATCCGTGATATCTGCGGTTATGGCAACGATTTCTCCGATCGTGACCTTTATTGCCGATATCATAGCTACGGTCATACAGGTGATCGGGACTATCATTGGAACGGTGACAGGGATATTCAGTACGGTATTCAGCATTATATCCGGTGTGTTCAGCAACATTTCCAACTTCATATCAACGGTCATAAATGCCGTCAGCACAGTGATCTCAACGCTTACAGGGGTCGTGGGCAGTGTGTTTAACAGCATTTACTCCGTAGTCTCATCGGTTATGGGGAATGTACGGAGTTTCATTACCGGTGTATTTAACGGTATAAAATCCGCATGGAATGGGCTGACCTCATTTGTAAGCGGAGTATTCTCCGGGATTGCATCGGCTGTCAATCAGCTGGTCAGCCAGGTGAAAGGATTTGTGAATGGCGTGATCAGCGGGATCAATGCGGCAGTCGGACTGATCAATATGATCCCGGGTGTATCTATCGGATATATCCCATACCTGGCAAGGGGAACCGATGACTGGCAGGGAGGGTTTGCCCGGATGAATGAAGGCGGGCGGGGTGAGCTGACCTACCTTCCGAATGGAACCCAGGTGATCCCGCATGATATATCTGTAAAATATGCAAAGGAAGCCGCGCGTATCAATCATAATTCCGCAGACGGAGCTGTGATCGATTATGACCGGCTTATAAATGGAATCGCCGCGGCAATGAGTGGGGTCAAAGTAGAAAGCAGCATGAATGTCGGCGGAAGGACTCTGGCAAAGGTCATTGCACCGCTGATCAATGACAGAATGGGAGTGCTGAATACAAGGGCAGAAATGGGGTGATGGAAATGAAAGAATACATGTCGCAGACAGGAATCAGTATCGGGGATAAGCATACGTTCCAGGATTGGGGACTGCTTCTCATTTCTATCTCCATTTCTTCACCAGAAGCCAAGACAAAGGTGATTGATGTGCTGGGAGGGGATGGGTATATTGACATGACAGAGGCATTTGGCCCGGTTAGATATAAGAACCGCACACTTGTATTCAGCTTTATCCTTCTCGATCGGCGGCCTGAGATGTGGCATGGAATCAGCTCTCGGCTGAAAAATTACTGCCACGGCAAAAAAATGAAGGTGACTTTGGATTCTGATCCGGGTTATTACTGGGAAGGAAGGCTCTCTGTTGAAAGCGTGAAAGAGGATCAGGTATACAGCTCTATAGAAATAACATTGGATGCATTTCCGTATAAATATGAGCAGGCAGATTCCCAGGAACCGTGGAAATGGGATTCATTTAGCTTTGTTTCCGGTGTGATCCGGTATATTGGAGAAGTAGAGATAACGGCAGAGGAAAATAAAATCAACATCCCAAAAGGGAATATGCGGTCTGTTCCAAAATTTTTTGTGTCGCAAAACAGCCCGGATTTCAGTGTAGATTATCAGGGGCAGCGTTTTCGTTTGAAGGCAGGATGGAATCGATTTCCTCAGATTTCTGTAGGCGGTGAGGAGGACGTGGCCTTATATTTTTCAGGAACCGGAAAAGTGAAAGTAGAATACAGGGGAGGGAGTCTCTGATGTACACGGTATATGTTGACGGAAGGATTCTGGATTATCCGGGAGATGAGATAAACTGCATACAGGATTCGGAATTGAAGCTGCTCTTAAACGATGCGGGTTCCTTTGAATTTGACATTACGGACAAAAATCCGGAGTATGGGCAGCTTGAAAATCGGGTATCCATGATCCAAGTGATGAAAGACGATAAAGAGATATTCTACGGGGAAGTACGTCAGAGCGGGAAGGAATCCTACAATATAAAAAATGTATTTGCGATCGGCGAGCTCGCCTTCCTCCACGATAGCATCCAGCCCCAGGCGGAGTACCACGACCTGACCACCCGGCAGATGCTGGAAACCTGGCTGAACATCCACAACAGCCAGGTAGAGGAGCGGAAGCGCTTCTATGTGGGCATCGTAACGATCCATGATACCAACGATAGCCTGCACCGGTACACGAACCGGGAATCCACCCTGGATGCGATCCGGGAGAAACTGGTGGACCGTCTGGGCGGATATCTCCGGATCCGGAAGGAAGGCGGTGTACGGTATCTTGACTGGATCACACTTCCTGAGTATGGAAAATACTGTGAGCAGCCCATTGAGTTCGGAATGAACCTGCTGGACTATGCGGAGAACTGCAGCGCGGAGGATCTGGCAACGGCGGTGATCCCGCTGGGGGCCCGATTGGAAGAGAGTCCCATCGAAGGCCTGGAGGCTTATACAGACATCACATCGGTAAACGGCGGCGTGGATTACATATACATCCCGGAAGCTGTAGAGCGTTACGGCTGGGTGAAGAAGGTGGTCACCTGGGATGATGTGACGATCCCGGCCAACCTGAAAAAGAAGGGGGAGGAGTGGCTCAAAGATCACCAGTATGAGAGCCTGGTGCTGGAGCTCACCGCTCTGGACCTGTCTGGCCTGGACAGTGATTATGAAGCATTCGCCCTGGGAGATACGGTCCATGCATCCGCCTGGCCCTACGGGATGGACAGGACCTTCCCGGTGCAGGAGATGACCCTGTATCTCCAGGAGCCGGACCGGAACCGGCTGACACTCGGCACGAACGTCCGGAAGAATTATACTACGCAGATGAAGGATTCCAATAAAAAGGTCAGTACCGAACTGGATAATATCCGCCAGACTACCTCCTGGATGCAGTCCGCCATCGACAACGCCACGGCCATGATGACCGGATCCAAGGGCGGATATAAGATATCGGAGTTCGATGAGGACGGCCGGTGGCTCCGGGATCTGTATATGAACGCCCCGAATAAAGAGGATGCTACCCTGGTGATGCAGATCAACATGAACGGCATCGGGTTTTCCAGGACGGGCTTTGAGGGGCCATATCTCAACGCCTGGACCATAGACGGCGTATTCCTGGGAGAGTTCATCAAGGCCGGTACCGTCACCGCGGAGAAGCTGTCCGTGGAGTACCGGGAATCCGTGAATGAGGAGATCGTTTCCAAGTTCAACGTGGCAAAGGATCTGATCTCTGCCGAGGTGACCCGGGCGCAGGGAACGGAGGTGGAGCTGGCCGCATCCCTGAAAGTGACGTCCGAACTGGTGGAGACGAAGGTGTCAAAGGGTGATTTCGGCTCTTATGTACAGCAGTATTATGACAGGGTGATCTATGGCTTCAACCACAGCAGCAGATACGTGCAGATTAATCCCGGGGAGATCGCCATCTATGACAACGGGGTGGAGGACAGCAAGCTGCGGTCAAAGTTTAATGAGGACGGAGAACATTTCTACCGGGACGGGTATTATGTCGGTAAGATCGGGACGAACCGGATGGGGGATAACACTTCCCAGAAGGGGCTGAACTTCGACCTGGAGCCCCAGGCGGCATATATGGCCTGGGCGGCAAGGATGAGCGCAAACGCAAGCGCATACACGTCAAAATGGATGTATGCGTTAAGTTCAGTCAGTGGACTCGAGGCAGACACGCTGCATGCGGGGTGTGACATCAACATGCATTATTATTCGCTGAAAAACGTTGACCTGGACGGAGTGAGCATAGGCGGGAGCCGGGGATGGAACGGGGAGATCCCGGTCATAACCAATATCACGGATAACGGGGACGGGTCCATAAGCTGGACACACAGCTCTATCACGGTAAGTGATGGGAGTATCCTGGCGGCGCCGCGGTAGAATGGAGGTGATAGGAGTGGCAGGAAAAGAGACTGTGGATTATGTCTTTTATGAGTGCGGCAGGAAGATTCAGGAAGCAACGGACAATAAGCAGACGGAAGAAAGGATGGAGCTATATGGGAGAAAAAGCAATGCAGAAAGCAGCGGAGCCAGTGAAACCGGTGACAGTAAAGATCGATGATTTCCGGAAAGAACTGAACCAGGCGGTGGCTGACTCGGAGCTGCCGCCTTTTCTGCTGGAGATGATTCTGGGGGAGATGCTCTCTGCCATGAGCAGGGTTGCTGACCAGGAGCGCATACAGGACAGGGAGGCCTGGGAGAAGGTCTGCGCGGACCAGGAGCGCATGCAGGATAAACAGGAACAGGGCAAGGAGCAGGAGAAGGCTCGCAAGGAAGGTGAGAAGGATGGCTGATATCAGCAAGGAGATACAGGCTTTTCAGGATGCGGTATACGGGGAAGAGGTCAGGGGGGGCATGATCTCCCTGGCCGAGAAGGTGAACACGGAATCGACCGCCGCCAAGGAGGCAGCGGTCAATACAGTGAAATTTGCGGAGGAAGCGGTGGCTGGTGCAAATGATGCAGTCGCAATGGCCGATGCCGCAGTCAGCAGCGCACAGAAAGCGGCGCAGGATCTCCAGGATGCGGCGGAGAGGGGAGATTTTTCCGCCACGGTCTCCGTGGATGCGGTGGTCACGGCACAGCCCGGGGAAGCGGCCGCCGTGGAGAATGTAGGGACTGAGAAGGACGCCAGGTTCCGGTTCAAGATCCCGAAAGGGGAGAAGGGCGACAAGGGGAAGGACGGGACCTCAATCAACATCACCGGCAGGGCGGATTCCGTGGAAGAGCTCCCTCCCGAGGCGGAGCCAAACGCATCCTATATCATAGGGGAAAATATCTATGTATGGGACGGGACACAGTGGAAGGACATGGGGAAGCTGCAGGGGCCTCCGGGTGAATCTGCCACGGTAGAGATCGGGGAGGTCAGAGACGGGGAAGCTGCATCGGTGGAGAATGTGGGGACGCCAAGCAAGGCCGTCCTGAACTTCACCCTGCCGAAAGGGAAAGACGGTACATCCGTAGGGCTGGGGACTCCGGAGGTGACGGTGGACGCGGGGATCGGGGAGCCTTCAGCCGTGATCACCGTCAGCGGCCCCGATACGGCAAAGGTGTTCCGGTTTGAATTTCACAACCTGAAAGGGGAGCCGGGGACGAAGGGCGCCATCGATGAAAATGCGTCCGTCTCATTTACGGCTGCCGAAGAACGGGAAAACATCCAGAGCGGGGAGACGCTGGCGGCCATCCTGGGGAAGCTGGAGAAGATCATCGGAGACCTGAAGGAGGTCGCATTTTCCGGGGACTACAAAGACCTGACAGGAGCGCCGCAGGATGTAGGAGACCTGACCAACAATGCGGGATATGTGACGACAGATACCTGGAAGGCCAATTCGGCAGCCAGTGAAGGCTATGTGGCTTCCGGGGAAGGGCAGGCGGATAAGGTCTGGGGGACGGACGCGGAAGGGAATCCGGGCTGGAAGGACCGGGTGAAGGCGGAAGACCTGGAGAACGATTTTGTCAGTAAGACAGGCGGCGCCATGACCGGCGCCCTGGAAGTACCCACCCTGGTGCTTGGGTCAGAACCGTCTGACAAGGCCGGAGCCATGTGGATCGGATAAAGGAGGAAGAGGATTATGTTTGATATAGACTACATCATTCCCTGTTACGGGACTTCGGAGATCATACGGCCGGGACTGCGGGCGCTGGCAAACCAGTGGCACAGCGAATACATCCATGTGGTCCTGGTCAATGACTGTTCCCCGAATACGGACTGTGATTACCAGGACCTGGTGGACGAATTTTCGCCATACCTGGACATCCGGTGCGTCAGGACGCCGGAAAATGTGGGGCAGGGGCTGGCAAGGCAGTACGGGATCGACCATTCCTCCCATGAATATTTCATGCTACAGGACGAGGACGACCTCCTGGCGACCCCTCTGGCGGTCTCGATGTTTGTCGGGGCGGTGGAGGATAATATCTACCAGAAGGCCGAAAACCCGGAGGGAAATGTATATATCCTGGATGGGGAAGGGAAGCCTGTCATTGATGGGGCAAAGAAGCCTGTGGCTATCGTGTCCGGCCCGCTGCTGGAATTTGACGACCACCATACCCGGGTGATCGAAGCGGGCAACCGGATCTGGGTCAATTCCAAGCTGTATAACAGGAGGTTTTTGGAAGCGCACAAGGTCAGGTTCAACGAGGCGCAGTCCCGGCATGCGGAGGATTATTATTTCATGAACTGTTTCTTCTATTGCCTGGACCATGACCCGAGCCATATGGGGGTCCTGCTGGACGATAAACAGCTGTATTATCTGTGGTACCCGAATGAGGGGAGCCAGAGCCGGAAGGATCCGCATTACGGATTTATGTTAAGTGGATATACCATGAACGGCTCGGTCAATATCCTGGAATTTATGAAAGACACCGGGCGGCACCGGATCGAATGGAATGAGGAGCGGGAGGCCGAGTACCGGCATACGGTCCTGAATATGACGGTCTACTCGTATTTCACGTTTTTATCCTTCATCCGGCGGGTGGCAACTACAGATTATGTCCCGGCGCTGGAACTGGACTGGTACCTGCTGCGGGATTCCTGCAACATGCTCCGGGAGAAGTGCCTGGGGTATTACCAGACGTATACCTACACGGAGAAGATCGATGAATACCATATCGTGCATACCCATACGGACGTGCAGTTCTCGGAGCCGTGGGTGGATCTGGATACATATATTCTGGATGGGTGTGAGGAGCTGTCATGGACATTCGGACAGCTGCTGCAGTGCAAAGAGAAGTACAAATTTAATGAATGGGGGCTTCTGGAATGAGCGGGCTGGTCATCAGGGATAAGAACGGGGAAAACATCAGCTATTCCGGGACGCAGTTCGAAGGGCTGGAGGAGCTGGGGAGCCGCCATTTGTGCGTCAGGACTGGGAGCGGGGCAGAGGATGTCGTGAAGTACGCGCTGACGTCAAAACCGTTGAATGATAAGTATAAGGCGCTCCGGATGCGGATATCGGATGGGGCCAGTGGGAAAGAAGCGTATATCGCGCAGAGGTATGTTGAGAGCAGGACGGTATCTGTTTTGACAAGCTATACATCTTCCAGATCGAGTCAGTATACAACGATAGAAACGCTGACTTCGGCAAGCAGCTCTAGGTCGAGTACAACAAATACTACGAGAAGTGTGACACAGAGTCCGGTGTATTATGGATCCAGACCGATGATAATGGTTGGAACAAGAACAATGAATCTTTATGGGCAGATTGATACGCAGACATATACAACTAAAATGCCTTTTCCACCAAAATATGATGATTTTATATACTCCAATACGAATGTTAAGTTTATGACAGCATCTTCCTCTACGAGCCTTTCATCTACATTGTATGGAAGCGTAACTGTAACGGAAAGATCGGAAGTCACTAGCAGCCAGTTGGGTTATGCATATAGTCTTAGAAAAACAGTATCGTATCCATATTATGCAGTAACAGAAACCCGGACTTCACGCGTAAGCAATTATACGGTTTCAACACGCTTAAGCACAGCCAGTAGATCCAGTACAAGAACAGCAACGTCATCGAGATCTTCCGAATATACATCCAGCACCAGCGTATCATCAATAGAAACCGTTACCTCACACAATGTAGACCTCTAAGGAAACACATCAGCCAGACCGCGGTCTTTTTTATTTTGGAAACATCCGGAAGGAGGTGCCCCATGGAGATCAGGGCCGGGCCGTTTGACCTTCAATTTTCAACCAATATAATGCCGTAACAAAGAAAGGAGAGATCATCATATGAACGTGAACCATATCAAGGTTGCTTTTGCTGCCCTTTTGGGCTTTTTATCCTCCCTGCTGGGAGTGCTGGAGCTGCCGGTGCTGCTGGTGGTGTCCTGCAATATTATTGACTACATTACCGGCCTGATGGCATCCCCGTACCGCTCACAGGACATCAATTCCTATACGAGCATCCGGGGGATCGGGAAGAAGGTGTGCATGTGGCTGCTGATCGTAGTCGGCGCCATCATTGACCAGACCTTATTGTATGCCTCGGACATGATCGGGATCCGGATGCCGTTCACCTTCCTGGTGGCCTGCATCGTGGCGCTGTGGATCATCTGCAATGAGATCATCAGCATCCTGGAGAATGTGAAGGACATGGGGGTGAATATCCCCGGATTCCTGGAGCCGCTTGTCAGGAATATCAAGTCCCAGGTGGAGGAAATGGGAGAACAGCAGGAAGGCAATACGGAAAAGAAACACAGGGAGGGCGAATGACCGCCCTCTCTTTTTGCGCCGGCGCAAAAATCCGGCAGGAAGGAGAAAGAAATGCCAAAATTATTTTACATTGCGGGACACGGTGCCGGGGATCCTGGAGCATCCGGAAACAGATATCAGGAGTGGGAAAGAGTCCGGGCGCTTGGGAGCCGCCTGAAAGTAATCGGCGGAGACAACGTGATCCTGGGGGATTTTAACCGGAACTATTATGCTGACAACGGGATCAGTACGCTGAACATACCAAAAGATTACTGTATCCTCGAAGCGCATATGGACGCGGGGCAGTTATCGGCCAGAGGCGGCCATGTTATCATCAACGCGGGCTTCACAGCGGACAAGTACGATACTGCGCTTGCAGCCATGCTGGCGGATATCCTGCCAGGGCGTGCCAACATGATCGTGGGAAGGAACGACCTGGCAAACCCAAACCGGGCGGCGGCACGTGGGTATAATTACCGTCTGGTGGAATTTGGTTTTATCACCAACGACGAAGATGTGAAGGTGTTCAATACCCGGATGGACGATATCGCCAGAGGGGTACTGGCAGCATTTGGGATCAAGGCGGAAGAGAACAAAGCAGCAGAAAACAAGACAGGAGGAGAAGGCATGGGTTGTATTTTATCAGTGGAAGGAACGAAAACACAGTATTACTTTGACGGGCAGTCTGTCCACGCTTTTACAAACGGAAAGGAAAAGAATGTGATCAAAAAAGTGTGCAGGGGGATCACGGACAGCATCAAATTGACGGAGGATGAATTTAAGGATTTAAAGAATGTCCTGAAACGTCCTTAATGCAGTACCGCAAAACAGGCTCCGCAGCCGGACAGTGGCTGAATGGGAATGTGCGCCGGTACCGACGGCCGCCCGGCAGGGCGTGCAGGTTCGAATCCTGTCTGTCTGGCGGAGCTTATTGAGGAGAAATATATTTACATATTTCCACCTTTTACGGGCTGATTCTTCCGTGCCGATATCGGTCAAAATTCCGGTTACTTCCTTATACGGCATCGTATACCTCTGCGAAAGATACCGCATGGATGCAGCCAACTCCCCGTCTGGGCCACCAAACTGAGAGATAATGACCTGTGCCATCTCCGGATTGGTCTGGGTGATCTTCACCGGATACTGCAGTCTTTTTTCATAATTCCACATAAATTAGCATCCCCCTTCCTGCCATGGCCATGGCTCATCGATCCAGCTCCACTTATCACAATCGGAAAAGACCGCGGTGTCTACCGTCAGAGGTCCGAAGTTCTCCGCGTATTCCTTCAGTGCTTCGTTGCGCATGCAGCTGTATTTCCGAAAATATTCCATTGCCTCTTCATCGCACGGGTGGGTATCCAGATAGAGCTTCACGTCATCGACCGCAAAGCTGACTTCATTGATGTGGTTCAGCAGATCTGCCCTGCAAGTGTAATTTTTCATCGTTTCCAGCCCCCTCTCCCAAGAAACGGTTTATTCAGTTCTTCAAAGATGGTGCCTGTGCGGAAGCCTTCGCAGATATCGGAAATTCCGCACCAGGTCTGCCAGGGGACATATGCCATGGCAATGGGCATACCGTACAGCGGGTCATCCATCATGCAGGCGCAGCTTTTCGGGATCTTGCGTTCCCGGCATTCGGCTGCCTCTTTTGCCTCCGGAGCCGGTGCGCAGCATCCGCAGTCCTCTCTCTGCATGGGCTCCATTCTGGGTGCCGGCTCACAGCAGCGTGTATCCATCTGCGGAGCAGAAGCCTGGCATCCCGTTTGCATGCCGGGGCTGTAGCGCATCGGACGCATATTATTCTGGCGTCCATAACGCATATTGTTCTGATAATTCGCCATTTGCGATTACTCCTTCCAAGATTCGGTTTACAATAATATACTATGGAAAAAAGACAAAAAAGGTTCCTTTCAAAAAATTACGTTGTTTTTATAAATAAAAAAAGCTATAATAATGAAGGATTGATTTCTGTTTCCAGTAAAAATCTAATGACAGTCTTGCCGTATTTGTCGTGGAAAACAGAATTTATGGGAATAATAGTTACGATTCACAGTCGGATAAAAATGGGCAGTCAGATTCGTCAAGTACAGTTTGTAAAAAGCAGGTTGGCATTTTTATCTGACGGATCAGTCACTTTTTACAAATGAAAGATTCAGGCCAGATTACGGGATAAAGGAGATAAGGATTTATGTGTGGGTTTGCAGGATTTGTCGGGGAGGTTGAGAACCGGGAGAAGGTACTCGTGGATATGATGAATACCATCATCCACCGGGGACCGGACAGTGAAGGGAAGTTCGTGGATGGAGACGCGGCGCTGGGATTTCGGCGTCTGAGCATCATCGACCTTTCGGAAGTCGGGGATCAGCCTTTATATAATGAAGATAAAAGCAAGGTGCTGGTGTTCAACGGGGAGATTTATAATTATCAGGAGCTGCGCAAAGAACTGGTGGAAGCGGGGCATGTGTTTGTATCCAATACAGATTCGGAGACTCTGCTTCACGGATACGAGGAGTGGGGGGAAAAGCTTCTGGACCGTCTGCGGGGCATGTATGCCTTTGCGATCTGGGACAGAAAAAAGAAGCGTCTGTTCGCGGCCCGGGATATTTTCGGGATCAAGCCCCTTTACTATGCGCAGATGAACGGGACGCTGCTGTTCGGCTCGGAGATCAAATCCTTCTTGGAACACCCGCGGTTTGATAAGATATTCAATGAGGATGCCCTTGGAAACTATCTCTCCTTTCAGTTTGTGCCCACCAACGAAACCTTTTTTAAAGGTGTGTTCTGCCTGCAGCCCGGACATTATTTCCTGTATGAGAATGGAAAGCTGGACATCAGGCGCTACTTTGAACCTCACTTTACCGGAGACTGCAAAAAGTCCTTCGAGGAAGTGGTGGAAGAGGTCGAGGCGGTGATGAAGGAGTCTGTGCAAATGCACAAGATCAGCGATGTGGAGGTGGCTTCCTATCTGTCCAGCGGCGTGGATTCCAGCTACCTGACCTATCTGGGACAGGTGGACCGCACGTTTACGGTGGGATTTGATGAGGGAAAATACAGCGAGATCCAGGACGCGAAGGAATTTGCGGCAAGCATCCATATGCAGAATGACGCCAGGGTCATTACCCCGGAGGAATATTGGGACCGGCTCTCGGATATCCAGTATTATATGGATGAGCCGGTGGCCGACCCGGCGGCGATCGCACTCTTTTTCCTGAGCGAGGAGGCGGCTAAAAAGGTCAAGGTGGTGCTTTCCGGGGAAGGGTCAGACGAACTGTTCGGCGGGTATAACATTTACTGCGAACCGCTGGAGCATACGGCATTCAACAAGATCCCCATGCCGATCCGCCGTGCTCTTGGAAAATTTGCGGAGTACTGCCTGCCCCGCCGGATGAAGGGAAGAGGCTTTCTGATGCGCCACGGCAAGACGCTGGAGGAACGGTATTTTGCAAATGCTACCAACATCTTTACGGAGCGGGAGGCAGACAAGCTTCTGAAAAAAGGATGTGCGCCGGGAATCCAGCGGGTGACAAAGCCGCTGTATGACCGTGTGAAGGGCAAGGATCCTGTCACGAAGATGCAGTATGTAGACCTCCATCTCTGGCTGGTCCATGATATCCTGATGAAGGGGGATAAGATGGGCATGGCAAATTCTCTGGAGGTGCGGGTACCGTTTTTGGATAAGAAGGTGCTGGAGCTGGCACAGACGCTGCCTTTGGATTATAAGGTCCGGGCACCGAAGACGAAGGTTGCGCTGCGGGGAGCAGCAGAGAAGGTCATCCAGAGCAAGACTGCGGAAAAGAAGAAGCTGGGCTTTCCGATTCCGATCCGGGTGTGGCTCAGGGAAGAGAAATATTACCAAAGGGTACGGGAGATGTTTACTTCGGAAGCGGCAAGGAAGTTTTTCAATACGGAGATCCTGCTGAAGATGCTGGATGGACATAAGAGTGGAAAGAAAATAAACGAAAAGACGGATGACAGCCGCAAGATCTGGTCGGTGTATATCTTTTTGGTATGGTATGACAGGTTCTTTGGGCATGAAAAGCCGGTGCATCCGGCCAGGCTGTCGGCGGTCTGAGCAGTATTGTATGCAGAAAACAATCCAACTGTTCGATGGGATGCTCCGGGAGGGCTTCCGCGGACGCAGCCGGTTGGAAAAGATTCAGCAGCCGTTTATAAAGGGGAGAGAATATGAGAAGCAGAACTGTACGGCCGCTCAGGCGGCGGGAGCACGGAGCAGGTATAAAGCAGAACGATTACGAGCATCCGGGAGGACGGCAGGCTCCCCGGAACAGACATGCTGTCCCATATAGGAATCATTCTTATGGTATGCAGCATGCAGTCTACAATATGCCGTACGAAGGGGAGCAATATCCGGAGGATGAAAAGGATGACCGGAAAAAAAAGGGAATCCTCGCCAGGATCTTTGTTACGGATGCACAGTACTTTGATTATGACCTGTTGCTGGTGATCATTTTTCTGATGTGCCTTGGCCTTATCATGCTGTACAGTACCAGCTCCTATGAAAATGGAACCTACTATTTCAGCAGGCAGGCATTGTTCGGGGCTGCCAGCTTTGCTGTGATGCTCTTTGTATCCAAGATTGATTACCACATTTACGGGGCATTTTCGTTGGAATGTTATCTGTTGGCGATGTTTCTGATGGCGCTGGTGCAGACGCCTCTCGGACACAGTGCCAACGGCGCCAGGCGGTGGATCAAGATTACGGAGTCACTGACCTTCCAGCCGGCCGAGGTCATGAAGATCGCGATCATCTTGTTTATTTCCTATGAACTATGCCGTCTGGGAAATAAAGCACATACAAGGGAAGGGGCAGTCCGCGTTTTTGCATTCGGCATCGCGGCGGCCCTTGGGGTGAGGTATCTGACGGATAACCTGAGTACGGCGATCATCGTACTCGCAATCACCTGTATCCTGTATTTTGTCGTACATCCAAAGTTAAAGCCTTTCCTGGCCATGCTGGCAGGAGGGGTTGTCATGCTTTTCGTGCTGATCAGCTTTCTCTCCGCATCCATCTCGGAGAGCGACAATTTCCGGCTTTCCCGCATCATTACCTGGCTGGATCCGGAAAACCATACAGACACCGGCGGATTCCAGGTCATGCAGGGATTATATGCCATCGGCTCCGGCGGATTTTTTGGGAAAGGGCTGGGGAACAGTACGCAGAAGCTGGGGGTCATTCCAGAAGCACAGAATGATATGATCCTTGCCATTGTCTGCGAAGAACTGGGAGTGTTTGGTTCCATCATCATCCTTCTTCTGTTCGGGCTTCTTCTGTACCGGCTGATGTTCATTGCGAGAAATGCGCCGGATTTATATGGTTCTCTTGTTACAACAGGGATTTTTGCACATATTTCCCTGCAGGTGATCCTGAATGTCATGGTCGTGACGAATACGATCCCTACAACAGGGATCACGCTGCCATTTATCAGCTATGGAGGAACTTCAGTCCTGTTTCTTATGGTGGAGATGGGGATCGCGCTGGGGATCGCGAGAAAAATCAAGATCAAGGAAGCATAATTTCAGGTATAATATGGAAAAATAGTTCTTTTCAGACTGGATAAAATATGATATAATCACATGTAGTAATGAATACTATATGAAATAGAATCATATTTGAAAGGCTTGGTACAGATTATGAGTTATAAAGTGATTGTTGACAGCTGCGGGGAACTGACCGAGGAGATGAAAGCAAGCGGTAATTTTGAGACTGCATCTTTGACCATGGAAGTCGGGGGCGTCCGCATCATAGATGACGCGTTTTTCGATCAGGCGGATTTTCTCAGAAGGGTTGCGGAATGCTCGGAAAGCCCGAAGTCCTCCTGCCCGTCACCGGAGGATTATATGGAGAGATACAGTTGCGAGGCCGAACATATTTATGTGGTGACACTGTCAGCTGAGCTAAGCGGCTCTTATAACAGCGCAGTGCTGGCAAAGAACTTATATATAGAAGAATATGGAGATAAGAATATCCATGTCTTTAATTCCTGTTCTGCATCTATCGGGGAGACACTGATTGCCATGAAGGTGAAGGCATGCGAAGAGGCAGGCATGGCATTCGAGCAGGTAGTCGATACGGTGGAGCATTATATTGATGGGCAGCATACGTATTTCGTGCTGGAGAATCTGGATACGCTCCGCAAGAACGGACGGCTTACCGGGATCAAGTCTCTGGTGGCCGGGGCGCTGAATATCAAGCCTGTGATGGCATCTACGCCGGAAGGCACGATCTGTCAGATCGGCCAGGGCAGGGGCATCAAAAAGGCTCTTGCCAAGATGGTGGATCATATTGTGGAGGAAACCCAGGAGGCTGAGGAAAAAATCCTGGCTATTTCCAACTGCAACTGCCGGGAGCGTGCCAGGGAGGTAGAGAGGATGTTGCTGGCGAAGATGAAGGTAAAGGCGAGTTTCATCGTGGATACGGCGGGGATCAGCAGCATGTATGCCAATGATGGCGGAATAATTGTTGTAATTTGAAAAAAATATGTTATACTGTATTAGATAAGTACTTGGTACTTAAGGATAAATAAGGAGATAGGAAGATGAGTCAGGAAAAAATAGACCGTTATAAACAGGAAAAAGCAAACAGGAAAAAGAACCTTAAGAAGCAGCATGCGATGAGCTTGGTCCGAAAAGGCGTACTTGCTTTAGCTTGTGTGGCATTGGTTGGCTGGCTGGGGTATTCTGCATATGATTCCTTTTCTGAGAATAAGAATCGGGATATCACAACGGTGGATTATGGTGCAATTGATTCCTATTTGATCGATCTTCAGGAGTAAGGAATAGGATAAAAAAAGAGCCTCCTGTGTGATGCGTTAGGCATATCACACAGGAGGCTCTTTTTTTATCCTAACGCACGCAGAATAGAGAGTATTCACACACATTTTTGACTTGCCATGATATCGGCATCTCAAAAAATGAAAAAAAGGGTTGAAAAAGGGAGTGATGTGGGGTACAATGGATTCAAGTGGTAAAAAGTGGTGGACAGTGGAGTGAAATGGGGTGAAAGTGGAACCCGTTGACAGAAGGAGTTCTCAATGTTACTAGGGGAGTTTAATCACAGCATCGATGAAAAGGGCCGACTGATCATCCCTGCAAAGCTGCGGGAGGATCTGGGCGACAGCTTCGTGATCTGCAATGGTCTGGAGGGCTGTCTGTTTGTGTATTCCCAGGAAGAGTGGAACAAATTCGTTCAGGAACTGGAAACCTTGCCACGAATGAACAAGGATGCCAGAATATTTAAGCGCTATTTCTTCGGAAGTGCTTCGGAGGGCAGTTTTGACAAGCAGGGGAGAGTACTTGTCCCGCCTTCCCTCAGAAAAGCGGCACATCTTGAAAAGGACGTTGTCCTTG
>CAYQBE010000056.1:0-29287 GCA_964415625.1 uncultured Clostridium sp. | reverse complement strand
TTTCGTGATAATGTATATACTTTATCTTGGAATAAGTAAATTTTAGCAATTTTCAACAAAACAAACAATGTCACGGACATTTGCATCGCATCATATTCGGTGTCATATCCGTGGATACTGCCAGGCAATATGGTATATTGGATTCCGATTCACATATATTTGACATACAGCTATCGTTCCGGCATATTTCCAGGCAAGGGAGGGTATTCGATGAAGGGGAAGCTGATCCGCTCCGGGAAGGAGAGCAACATTTTAGAGATTCATGACGTAAACAGCGCAGTCAATTCTTATTATGATATGTCAGCCCCGGTCCAATTCACCCTGACCTACTGCAGCGGCCTTTCCGACGAGGATTATTATAACGTGATGACCATCTCGCCGAACAAGGACTATTTTTATTCCTCCTACATTGTCTCGGATTTTCACAAATTCAATTCCCGCCCCATGCACCAGCATGCTTTTTTTGAACTGGTGGTCGTTCTGGAGGGAAGCATCACACAGCGCCTGGAAAACAAGGACTACCTGTACCCGGCCGGCACCTGCTGCCTCATCAACCAGAATGTTTTTCATGTGGAAAAATATATCGGAAAATCCAGGCTCCTTTTTATCGGCCTGTCTGTAAATTTTATCAAGGAGCTGCTGGAAGCGCACCGGACGGCATACTATCAGGTGGAGACTGCCCATGAAAACTCCATTCTCCGGTTCATGGCTGACAACATCGAGCTGGAAAAAGGCAAGAATTATCTGGACTTTCTTCCGGTCTACCAGAACAGGAATAACCTCCCGGACCTGTACCGGCTTGCGGACCGGCTCATCCAGACCATGATGTTTCCTACCTTCGGCTCCTCCTTTATATTGAAGGGACTGATCTGCCACCTGTTTTACTATCTGGATACAAAGGAATTTTACCACATCAGCAGTGTGAAGCTCAACTCCAGCTCGGACCTGCTGCTGTTTTCGCGCATCGGACACCTGATGGAGGATACCGACGGGCGCATGTCCCGGTCCGACCTGGAGAAGGCGCTGTGCTACAGCGGCAATTATATGAATACGATCGTGAATAAATATACAGGGATGTGCCTGTATGACTACGGTCTGACCTTTACCATGAAAAAAGCCGCGCATCTTCTGGCGGAAACGGATCTGACGATCTCTGCCATCGAAACGCAGCTCGGGCTTACGAACCGGACACATTTTTATAAATTGTTTCGGGAAAGGTACGGGATGACGCCGGGGGAGTATCGGAAGCGAGTGAGGGAAGATTCAAGAGAATGAGAATGGCGTTACTATATTAGCCGGATGCTGATTGGATACTTGATTTTTTTTAGTTAATCAGATATAATTTTATTCAAATCACGATTTAGTAAATCACGATTAGAAAATTTGGCAAGGATGTGTTTTATGTTTATTGGAAGGGAAGCTGAACTGCAATTTTTAGAAAACAGGTATCATGCAAAGGGAGGCCAACTGATCGTCCTGTATGGTCGGCGCCGTGTAGGGAAAACCGAGACTTTAAAGCAATTCTGCCATGGGAAGCCCCATGTGTTTTTTTCCTGTCAGGAATGCACAGACCGGAGGCAGCTGCGCAATTTTTCTGAGAAAATGCTGAAAGAAGATCTCCCTGCAAAGCAATATATCGATCAATTTGCTGATTGGGAAAAAGCATTCCGTGCCATATTGGATCTTCCATACGGCAATCAGCGAAAACTGCTGGTCATCGATGAATTTCCATATATGTGCAGAGACAATGCCGCCATCCCTTCTATTCTCCAAAATCTATGGGATGAAATCCTGAAAGACTCCCATGTGATGATCATTCTATGCGGAAGCGCCATGAGTTTTATTGAAAAAGACTTGCTTGCAGAAAAAAATCCTCTTTACGGCAGGGCAACCGGAATTTATAAAATGACGGAAATGGGATTCTATGATGCTGTCAGGTTTTTTCCGGAATATTCCAGCCTGGATAAAGTTCTCGCATATTCCATATTGGGCGGCATCCCCCACTATCTGCGCCAGTTTGACCCTGAACTGTCTCTTTCAGAGAATGTAAAGCAAAATATCCTGACCAAGGGCTGCGCGCTTTACAGTGAGGTTGACTTTTTGCTGCGGCAGGAACTCCGGGAGACCCTTCTTTACAACTCATTGATCGAGGCAATTGCCCTCGGCAATACAAAGCTGAATGATATCAGCCAGAAGTCGCTTGTAGACGACACCTCCAAGACCAGTGTGTATTTAAAAAATCTGATTGAGCTGGGAATTGTCAGACGGGAATTTTCCGTGGATATGAAAATGAAAGAGCGTGCCGGAAACAGCCGCGGCATTTACAGGCTTACCGACAACTTTTTCCGCTTCTGGTATGCTTTTGCATTTACAAATTATTCGGATCTGGAGATTGGGGATGTGGACGGTGTGTATCAATATGAAGTGGAACCCCTGCTCCATGAGTATGCATCCTTTACATTTGAAGATGTCTGCAGACAGTATGTACAGGAGCTCCAAAAAACAAACCGCCTGCCATTCCGGTATTCGCAAATCGGGCGCTGGTTCGGGAAAACTACAGTTCGGGATACTTCGCAGAAAAACGGACTCCGGACGGCTGAAACAGAGATCGATATCATGGCCGTTTCCAGACAGATGAAGGATATTTTTATAGGCGAATGCAAGTTTAATGGCCGTCCGTTCCGGTATTCAGAATATCTGGATACACTTGCAAAGCTGACTCCTGAGAAGGAGAAGGCGGAGTTTTATTATGGGCTGTTTTCGGAATCGGGATTTGATGAGAAGGTGGCGGCAGCGGCGAGAGAAGATGACAGGGTTCGGCTGTATACGCTGGATGAGGTTGTGGGGTATGGAAACGAAGGGGCGGAATAAAAGGGCTGTCTCGTATTTCCGCATTGTCTTTTCGAATCAATCATGCTAAAATCATCTTATATTTTAAGAAAATAAAAACAGGTCGTGATAATATGTATGTAAAGGAAGTGATCCATGCGGCAGCAGAGTTATGCAAGAAATATTCCGCGCGGGAAGCAATCCTTTTTGGTTCAAGGGCAAAGGGTACTGCCAGGGAGCGAAGCGATATCGATATTGCCGTATCCGGTATCAGGGATTTCGAATCGTTTGCGGAAGAAATCGAACTCCTGCCTACGCTATATACTGTAGATGTCGTAAACATGGATACCTGCAGCAATCAATTATTAATGGAGGATATCAGAGACTATGGACAAAAAATATTTGAAAAGATATGAGTCCTTTCAAAACTCACTGGATTCCCTGAATGAAGCAAAAGAGCGGGATATGAATGATTCCTTTGTCATCAGCGGGACCAGCGCGAAATTCAGCATTACGTTTGACCTGAGCTGGAAAGTCATGAAAGATATTCTTGTGCAGCGTTATGCTGTCACTGATTTTGTAGCAGGCTCGCCAAGAGAGGTTCTTCGAAAGGCTTTCCAGGCAAAGCTGGTTTCAGACGATGTATGGATGGAAATGCTTGACGTCCGTAACCGTCTGATCCATGATTATGATGGGGAGATCATTAAGCAGTACTGCGCAAAAATCGTGGACGTCTATATTGATAAGTTTTATGAATTCAGGGATGTGGTACGTAGTATAAGCGTGTTTTCGCAATGATAGTTACAGTTTCACCGGCCAGCCGGTGAACTGGATTTAAATTTACAAAAAACGGCTTCCGGTTCATCACCGGAGAGCCGTTATAATTCAAACGCAGGCGATTCCATATTTACTCTCCTTTGCAATCCGAAGGCAGCCTGTAATTACCGCAAAATAGAGGTTCGGATTCGTCTTAAATACCTGGCTGAATAAAGAGCTGATCAGCCTTGCCATTTCCGGGTAAAAGCCGTCCTGATAAGCTCTGTCCAAAACAGCATCAATCCAGCAAAAAAACAGCCCTTTGTTGATAGTATAGCAACTTTGGGCTGTTGGTTCAATGATAATGTTCTATTTCAAACTCTGATTTATATGATGCAGCATTTTCCGATACATTTCCTCAAGGCTGCATTTCGCTTCCCACCCCAATCTTCTCAGCTTTTCACCGGACAATTTCAGTCCTGTATCGGACGCATATCCAAATGGATTCCCCTGCGGAATATCATAAGTTACTTTTATATGGCCGCCTGCAACCCTCTCAGCCACCAATTCCGCCATTTCACAAATGCGCATGGTGTTCTTTTCATTTACCACATTATATGCTTCCGAATTGGCACCTTTCTGTAAAAGAAATAGAATAGCGTCTACTGCCTCATCGATATCGCAATAATTTCCCATGGAGCTCCCGGCAGTGTGGAGAACGATATCCGCGCCTGTGCGGACGGCATTCGCAAACTGCGCGAATACCCGCTTATCATCCGGCCGGATGCCTCTGCCAAAGGTCTGCGCAAGCCTTGCGATCTTTACCGGAACCCCATATTCCGCATAATAAGAATGGCAGAGGTTTTCCGCCATGACTTTGGCAATCGGGTAACAGCTTCTTATATCAGACGCATCCAGATATCCCATCTCATCTTCCGTGATCCTTTTTCCTTCCGGACATGATATCTGTCCATAAACTTCCATGGAGGACAAATAGACAACGCTTTTGGCACCGCATCGCTTTGCCAGATCCAGGATATGTTCCGTGCCGTTTACGATTGTGTCGGTCACTTCAACAGGATTTGCTATCATATAGGCGGACTTTGTCGGTGCAGCGCAATGGATGATGTAATCATAGTTTTTTGTAATATGGGAAATGGCTTCGCTGTCTGAAATATCCGCCTGGATCACCTCTGCATTAGCAGAAATGCCATTATCCAGACGGGATGGATCCCGGACAATGACACTGACCGCCTGCCGGGATGAGATAAGCCTTTTTGCCAGCATGGAGCCGATATAGCCTGTGGCTCCTGTGATGAAATACTTGTCCAAAATATGATCCTCCTCTCATATAGACAATGCTTCCTCTTTGATATTGATATGGCTTTTCATGGGATAGCTTTGAAGAATAGCCCTGCTTTTGCGCAACAAATTATTTGTAATTGCCTAATCTTTTAATTTGATTGCCTGTATAATCTGAAATCGCTCCAAATCAATAAAATCTCTGACAAAATCTGTCTTTGGATTCCTGCATATCATCTCCGGCGTCCCTATCTGCTCTATTTCCCCACAATTTGTAATAATCACCATGTCAGCCACCTCCATTGCCTCCTCCTGATCATGAGTCACAAAAATACTCGTAATTCCAACCTTCTCTATTGTCTCTCGCAGCCATGCCCGAAGTTCTCTCCTTATTTTTGCATCAATTGCTGCAAATGGTTCATCTAATAGCAGCAACTGTGGGTTGGGTGCCAGTGCTCTGGCAAAAGCCACCCTCTGACATTGACCGCCAGATAACTGATATGGATAGCGCTTCCCTAACTCCTGCATAGAAATCAATTCCAGAAGTTCTCCTACCCGATTTTTTATTTCATTTTTGCTTTTTTTCTGTACTTCCAGACCAAATGCAATGTTTTGTGCCACAGTCATATAACGAAACAATGCATAATTTTGAAATACAAACCCAATGCCTCTTTTACTTCCTGGCAGATGATTGACTCTTTTTCCATTTATCATGATATCTCCGGAATCCGGCGCATCAAGCCCCGCGATCATTCGCAAAATTGTTGTCTTTCCACTCCCGCTTGGCCCCAATAATGCTGCAAGCTGTCCCTTTTCTATTCCAAAGTTCACGTTCTTTGAGGCCTGGAATCCATCAAACGTCTTATTGATCTGCCTCATTTCTACATACATGGCTGTTTTTCCTCCATGGATTTGTTACAAGCTTATTTTCTTTTCCATGCTACAATATTCCTTATAATTAATATAACTATTGCCATAATAACGAGTATTGAAGACACAGAAAAAGCCGCCGTCGTGTTAAACTCATTATAAAGAATCTCTACATGCAATGGCAAAGTATTTGTTTTCCCTCGCAGATGCCCCGAAATCACAGATACTGCGCCAAATTCTCCCATTGCTCTTGCGGTACACATTATCATCCCATACACCAATGCCCACTTAATATGAGGGAACGTAATTTTTCGGAAAATCATAAATCCGTTGGCTCCCATCAGCGCTGCTGCTTCCTCTTCATCTTTTCCCTGAGCATTCATTACAGGAAAAACTTCTCGGAAAACAAAAGGAAGCGTAACAAAAATCGTAGCCAAAACAACTCCCGGAACTGCAAACACAATTTTTATATGATGCTCCTTCAAAAATTCTCCCATCCAGCCTATATTTCCAAATGTTAATATAAAGAGCAAACCCGCTATAACCGGTGAGACTGAAAATGGAATATCTATTAATGCTGCCAGAAACTGTCTTCCTCGAAAATAGAACTTGGATAACAAGTATGATGCAAAAATTCCAAACACTGTGTTTACAGCTACAGCTATTATCGTTGCAAACAGTGTAAGCTGAAAAGCTTTTATCGTATATTCATCTGTCACATTCTCTTTGTACACAGACCACCCCTCTTTCAATGCATTGATTATTACAACCAGCAGAGGCAGCACTAACATGATAAAGAGAAACAGCATACTTATACCAATCAGAACATATTTCACTGCACGGCTCCCTTCATTTCTATGAGGTTCTAAGACCTTTTGTAAAGAATGAACTCCGTCCCCTACAATATCCTGTTCATAAGATATCTCTGCTTTCTTCCTCACAGCGGCTCTCCTTTCCATATCTTCTTATATACAGTTATTTGCCTATCCCTTACTAAATCTTTGCATATATATTTGAACAGAATTTATTGCCAGCATCAGTAAAAAAGACCCTGCCAGCAAAACCAGTGCTATTGCTGTGGCCTCTTCATATTTATATTGTTCCAATTTCATCATGATCAAAAGTGGGGCAATTTGAGTCCTATATGGAATATTCCCGGCGATAAAAACTACACTTCCATATTCTCCTATCCCCCGGGCAAACGCCAGTCCAAAACCAGCCAACAGCGCAGGAAATACTTCTGGCAATATTACACGTAAAAAAATACACTTCCTGCCTGCCCCAAGCATCAATGCCGCCTCTTCATACTGTCTGTCTAATTTCTCTAATACCGGCTGCACCGCCCTGACTACAAATGGAATTCCTACAAAAACCATAGCAATCGTAATGCCTATACGAGAATATGCAATTTTAATTCCTACATTGGCAAAAATCCTGCCAATCCATCCCTGATCTGAATATAGATATGTTAAAGCAATCCCCGCTACCGATGTAGGCAAAGCTAAAGGCAGTTCAATGAGTCCATCCATCAGATGCTTTACAGGAAATTCATACCGTACAAGAACCCATGCAAGAATCATTCCAAACACCACATTACAAAGAGCTGACCAGAATGCACAGGAAATACTGACAATGTATCCGGAAACCACCTGACGTGAAGTAACAATTCGCAAGAACTCTTGTATATCAAGTTGCCCGGCATTTAAAAATAATGATGCCAGCGGTATCAGTACAAAGCAACCAAGCCAAGCCAGTGTCGTTCCCATAGCGACTCCAAATCCGGGAATCACTTTAATTCCTTTTTTATTCTTCACTTTCGCAATCTGTTGCACCATAACTGTAATAATCCCTTCACAGGCTACTTTTACTCCTCATAAATCTGGTCGAAAACTGCGCCATCATTAAAAAATGTTTCATATGCCTTATCCCAGCCGCCAAAATCTTCAATTGTAACTAAGTTCATTTCCAGATTAAATTGCTTCGAGAATTCCTGCAAAATGTCATTTTTTGACGGACGGTAATAATTTTTCCCGGCCAGCCTCTGAGCTTCATCGCTGTACAAATATTCCAGATAAGCTTCCGCAATCTCTTCTGTCCCATGTCCTGCTACATTCTGATCCACCACTGCCACTGAGGGCTGCGCTAAAATGCTGATACTTGGAGTCACAATCTCAAACTGTTCCGGATATTCCTCAATTGAAAGATATGCTTCATTTTCCCATGCAATCAATACATCTCCCTGGCCATTTTCCACAAAAGTATTTGTCGCTCCCCTGGCACCTGAGTCAAGTACTAACACATTTTCATACATTTTTTTCATATATTCCTTTATATCCGTCTCATCACCATCCTTTTTCTGCCAGTAGGCCCATGCTGCTAGAAAATTCCAACAGGCTCCTCCAGACGTCTTAGGATTTGGCGTAATTACTTCCACCCCTTCTTTAATCAAATCCTCCCAATCCTTAATATTTTTTTCATTTCCTTTGCGTACCAGAAATACAATTGTTGATGTATAGGGCGAGCTGTCACTGTCAAATTCTCCCATCCAGCCGCTATCTATAAGTCCTGCCTCTTCAATTGCTGTAATATCATGAGCAAGCGCAAGTGTTACTACATCAGCTTCATTTCCCTCAATGACAGAACGTGCCTGTGAGCCGGAGCCTCCATGGGACTGAGTTATGATTATATCTTGTCCGCCTTCTTCTTTCCAATGTGCCAAAAACAACTCATTATATCTGGCATAAAATTCTCTTGTAGGATCATAGGATACATTTAGTAGTTCTGCTGCCCGACTATCATCCGATAAAGTTCCTGAATTTTCACCACAGCCTGAAATCAACACAAATATAACCATTACAAGCATCAGAATATATACAACACTTTTTTTCATCATTCATCTTCCTCCGCCTTATTTAAACACCAACATTCGTAATTTCTAAATTATCAAAGGTCTATTTTTTCCAAGATAATGTCCACAACTTCCTCTACCGAATGTCCGCTTGTTGAGACAGTTATTTCTGGATTTTCCGGAATTTCATAAGGACTGTCCACTCCCGTAAAGTTTGGCAGTTCCCCGGACCTTGCCTTTTTATAGAGTCCTTTTACGTCCCTTCGCTCACATTCTTGTAGTGCAGTATCTACATACACCTCAAAAAAAGCTCCGCCTATAATCTCTCTGGCGTTTTTCCGGTCGCTGGAAAAAGGAGAGATTGCAGCCACTAACACAATTAATCCGGCATCATTCATCAATCTGGCGGTTTCTGCAATACGGCGTATATTTTCTACTCTGTCTCTCTCTGAAAATCCAAGATCCCGGTTTAGTCCCATTCGCATATTATCACCATCCAGAATCATAGAGTGCTTTCCTGATGAGATCAAAGCTTTCTCCAGCGCATTGGCAATCGTAGATTTTCCTGCTCCCGATAGCCCCGTAAACCAAATTGTACATGGCTTCTGATTCAATTGTTTTGCTCTAAACTCCCGGGTTACATCTAAGCTTTGCCAGGTCAGATTATCTGAGCGTCTAAGAGGGTAGAGAATCACTCCACATGCTGATGTCATATTCGTAAGCCGGTTTATCAGGATGAAACGTCCTAATTCCGGATTATTTTCGAAAGAATCTAATACAATTTTTTCTGAAAGGCTGATATCACAGTTCAAAATATCGTTCTTTCGTCCATATTTAGGAGGAATCTTGTCTCCTGTATTCACATCTGTACGATAATTAATCTTCAAAACTGTAGCTGATATGGTCTTTGTTCCCAGTTTAAGCCAATAGTTTCTTCCTTCCGTCAACTCTGTATCGTCCATCCACAAAAGATCAGCCCGAAACACTCTGCAGACCGGAAGTGTTTTTCCTTTCGTCAACACACATCCTCGGGAAATATCTGCTTCCCTGTCCAGAAGCACGGTTACTGCCTGTCCTGATCTGACCTTCTCTGTTTCTTTACCTGCTGCAAACAATCTCTTTACTTTTGCCACTTCTCCGCTGGGCAAGATGTTCACTTCATCTTCTGTTTGAATACTTCCTTGTGCTATCTGGCCTTGAAATCCTCGGAAATCTGCATGAGGACGGCTCACCCTCTGTATTGGCATGACAAAGTCTCTTTCTGCCTTTTTCCTCGAAACATTAATTTCTTCCAGATATCCCAAAAGAGTTTTTCCCTGATACCACTGCATTTTAGCGGAAGCATCTGTAATATTGTCTCCCTCTGTAGCAGAAACCGGCATGATGATTTTGCTATCCGTGTGAAATGACAGCAATAATTTTTCTATATCATATTCAATCTCTCTAAATAGCTTTTCCTGATAATCTATCAAATCCATCTTATTGACAGCAAAAACAAAATGACGTATGCCCATTAAGGCACAGATACGAACATGACGACGAGTCTGTATCAGTAATCCTTTGGATGCATCTACCAGAATTACTGCTAAATCTGCAAAAGAAGCACCTACAGCCATGTTACGTGTATACTCTTCATGTCCCGGCGTATCCGCTACAATAAAACTTCGTTTCTCTGTATTAAAATATCGATAGGCCACATCAATCGTTATTCCCTGTTCTCTTTCCGCCAGCAACCCATCCAAAAGCAGAGAATAGTCAATCTCCCCACCTCTGTTTCCCACTCGGCTGTCAAGAATCAACGCATTTTTCTGGTCTGTATAGATTAATTTTGCGTCATAAAGCATATGCCCGATCAACGTAGATTTTCCGTCGTCTACACTCCCGCAGGTAATGAATTTCAACAGTCCGCTCATTTTAAAAATATCCCTCCCGCTTACGTCGCTCCATGCTGCCCGATCCGGCATCTTTATCAATGATTCGGCTGGTTCTTTCCGAGGATATAGCTCCAAGTGTCTCTTCAACAATAGCTTCCAGCGTATCGGCCTCAGACTCCACGGCTCCTGTTAATGGATAGCAGCCTAACGTTCTGAATCGTACTTTTTTCATCTGTACCTCTTCCCCTGGCATAAGCCTCATTCGGTCATCATCGACCATAAGAATTGCACCGTCTCGATAGACAACAGGTCGTTCTTTCGCAAAATATAGCGGCACAATCTCAATTCCTTCCTGTTGAATATACTGCCATATGTCCTTCTCCGTCCAATTGGAAAGCGGAAACACACGCATACTCTCCCCTTTGTGCAGCGAGGTATTAAAAAGATTCCACATCTCAGGACGTTGATTTTTTGGATCCCAGGCATGTGCTTCATTTCTAAAAGAAAAAATACGTTCTTTGGCACGTGACTTTTCTTCATCACGCCGCCCTCCGCCAAACGCGGCTGTAAAGCCATATTGATCTAACGCCTGTTTTAATGCTTGTGTTTTCATGATATCTGTATAAGCACTCCCGTGATCAAACGGATTTATGCCGCGCCGCACCCCATCTTCATTAATATAAACTAATAATTCAATTTTTTTCTCTTTAGCGACCCTGTCACGAAAAGCAATCATTTCTTTAAACTTCCAGGTAGTATCAATATGTAGAAAAGGGAAAGGCGGCTTTTCTGGATAAAATGCTTTTTGTGCCAAATGAAGCATAACAGAACTATCCTTTCCAATAGAATACAGCATTACCGGCCGTTCACATTCTGCTGCTACTTCACGGAGAATATAAATCGCTTCTGCCTCCAGTTTATCCAAATGGGTTAACTCATTCATAATATTTTTTTCCTTCCCAATACCTTTTTGAAGTAGTCAATTGTTCGACCCAGACCATCTTCAAGCATAATATGGGGTTCCCATTCCAATTCCTTTCTCGCCAGATCAATCACCGGCTTCCTCTGTGTAGGATCATCCGAAGGCAGCGGACGATATACAATCTGTGACTTACTATCCGTGAGTTCAATCACTTTTTTCGCCAGTTCAATCATAGTAAATTCTACAGGATTTCCTAAATTGACCGGCCCGGTAAAGCCTTCTTTGCTGTTCATCATACGGTACATCCCCTCGATCAGATCGTCCACATAGCAAAAACTCCTGGTCTGACTTCCATCTCCATAGACCGTAATGTTTTCGCCCTTTAATGCCTGCACAATAAAGTTTGAAACCACCCTTCCATCATGAGGATTCATATTCGGTC
Source organism: uncultured Clostridium sp. (assembly GCA_964415625.1). Classification (GTDB taxonomy): domain Bacteria; phylum Bacillota; class Clostridia; order Lachnospirales; family Lachnospiraceae; genus Schaedlerella. Next base: position 17,444 of record CAYQBE010000056.1, on the reverse strand, counting down.
CATAAGTGTTAAATATACGAATCACTTTAATATCCAGCTTATGCTGCCTGTGATAGTCAAAAAACAGCGTTTCTGCCATGCGTTTTCCTTCATCATAGCATGACCGTATTCCGATTGGATTGACACATCCACGATAGTTCTCCGGCTGTGGATGTACCTCTGGATCTCCGTATACTTCACTGGTGCTGGCCTGTAAAATACGGGCATGAACCCGTTTCGCAAGTCCAAGCATATTGATTGCTCCCAGCACAGAAGTTTTAGCTGTTTTAATCGGATTATACTGATAGTGCGGAGGACTTGCCGGGCATGCCAGATTATATATCTGATCTATTTCTAAATATATTTCTTTCGTAATGTCATGCCGAATTAATTCAAAATTATCATAATCCAACAGTTTCTTTACATTCTCTTTGGCTCCGGTAAAAAAATTATCGATGCAGATAACTTCGTTTCCCTCTTTCACAAGTTTTTCGCAAAGATGGGAACCTATAAAGCCAGCGCCTCCTGTCACTAAAATTCGTTTCATATTATTCCTCCCTGCCCGCTATATGAGGTCTGACACCAATCTGATAATAGTCCAGTCCGTATCTTGCAAGGCTTTTGGCACTGTACTGATTCCGTCCGTCAAAAATCACCGGGGTTTTCAGTCGTTCTTTTATTTCATAAAAATCCGGGCTCCTGAATTCTTTCCACTCTGTAATTAATACAAGTGCCTCTGCTCCCTTTAATGCATCATATTTGCTTTCACAGTAAATCACCTTTTCATTGTTTTTTAAATAACAATCTTGTGCTTCTTTCATTGCTTTCGGATCGTAAGCCTGAACGTTTACCCCAAGCTGTGTTAATGCATTGATGATAGTTATTGCAGAAGACTCTCTCATATCGTCGGTATCCGGTTTAAATGCAAGCCCCCATACCGCTATAGTCTTTCCAGATAGATCTTCTCCCAGCCTTTCTTTCACTTTTCCGACCAATACCTGCTTTTGAGCCTCATTGACTCCCTCCACAGACTCTAAAAGTCTGGCCTCATATCCATGCTCACTAGCTGTTCTAATCAATGCCTTTACATCCTTCGGAAAACAACTCCCGCCATATCCGCAGCCCGGATATATAAAAGAGTAGCCAATCCGCCTGTCGCTCCCAATTCCCTGGCGAACCTTATTCACATCAGCGCCTACCCGTTCACAAATATTGGAGATTTCATTCATAAAAGAAATTTTTGTTGCAAGCATGGAGTTTGCCGCATATTTAGTCATCTCTGCACTGGCAATATCCATTACGATAAAGTTTTCCATATTCATAAAATACGGCTTATATAGCTCTCTCATAGCTTCTTCCGCATCTGAATTATCCACTCCGATAACTATACGATCCGGCTTCATACAGTCTGTAACAGCACTTCCTTCCTTTAAAAATTCTGGATTAGAAATCACATCAAATGTCAAACCACTTTTTCGCCTGTCTAGTTCCTCCTGTATTTTGTTCCGTACTTTTTCCGCTGTCCCCACAGGTACGGTTGACTTGTCCACCACATACATATGATGCTGCATATTAGCTCCAATGCTTTCCGCCACTTCAAGAACATATTGCAGATCTGCACTTCCATCCTCACCCATAGGTGTTCCTACTGCTATAAAACAAATACTGCAGACATCCAAAGCTTTTTGTATTTCTGTTGTAAAATGCAGATGTTTCTGTTTATGATTATGTAAAACCATTTCGGATAATCCCGGCTCGTAAATAGGAATAATACCATTTTCTAAATTTTTGATTTTTTGTTCATCTACATCTACACACCAGACTGTGTTCCCCATATTGGCAAAACATGTACCAGTCACAAGGCCTACATAGCCGGTGCCAACCACTGCGATTTTCATATTTTTTCTCCTATGCATTCTCCAAATGATTCATTACACTTAAGTCATATCTGCTACTTCAATAATATGGACTCACATATTAAGTCTTTTATATATAAGCTGTCCTACATTTCCTTTGTTTACAGCGAATTGCGATTTAAAATATTCTATTTCTTTTTTGTTTTCATTTAAAAATTCACAAAAATCTTTGCATGAATCTTCTTTCTCTTCTACAAATATCTGTATTGCATTATTTTGGGTTATGTTTTCCCCAAAAGCTTTTAATCTTCTTTTTTTTCTTATTTCTTTCTTTCCGCGCTGGTCTGCCTGTACTAAGAAATTGACCAGATTATTGGAAATCGGATCAAATATATGCCATTGATTATCTTTCCCTGTGACAAAATATATTTTTTTATCTATTAGTGCAGGAGGACTGGCTATTTTACATAAATTTGGCTGTATATCCTGTGTTGTATTCAGAATTTTATCTAATGCATTTATCTTATGTATCCTTCTATCCACAGTATCTATACAGTATGCGCAGTCTGCCGCAGCTGGAAGTAAATACAATTTCTCATTAAATATCAACGGTGGTCTAAAAAAAAGTTCTTTTGAATGCTGCTTCTCCACTTTCAGATTGATCGTTTCCGTACAATTTGTATTTTTGTCCCATATAGCAACTTCATAACTATTCCTGGAGGTTAACCAATATAGATCTCGTGAAAAACAAATTCCATTAAAACCTTCTATGTTCGTTTGAATATCATATATTTTTGTTTCATCTGTATTCAAATCTAACCCTAAAACCACGTTTGAACAACAGCAAGGTAAGAAAGCCACGCCTTCATGAATAATACCTATTCCCAAATATGGCGAATCTTTCAGCCTTTTTCTCTCTTCAATTTGTTCTACCCAATCTGTCAAATACGACAATTCCATTGTAAATATATTTATTTTTACAATGGCCGGGTAATAATGTCCGATAAAATAAATATGATCGTTATATAAAATACTTGTCCAAAATTTACATAAATCTTCTTGATTTTCTATCCATTTTTTTATCTTAATAAACTGACTCTTTTGGGTTCTGCAATCATATATCATGATATCCTCAGCCAAACATGGAGGCAAAAATATTTTGTTTTCTGCTTTAATTAATGATTTATATGGCATTTTATTTTCAGGTAAATTATACGGAAAACTAACAAGCAACTCAGCTTCTCGCATATCCTTTTCTAAGCAATATATTCCATCGCCATCAGTGCTGGAAAAAATAATACCATCTTCAGCCTGAAAAGCTTCACTAAAGCTTATTTTCTCAAGCATAGTTTTAATACCATATTCCTTTCAATGATCGTCCAATCCTCTCTTCAAGTTTTCTGACACTATCCGAATAATAATTGTCATATACTTCTTTCCAAATATTTTCATATTGATTAAAATCAAAATCGACCGTTGTATAATTAAATACTTTTTTTCGTATTTCATCTATTTGGGCATATAAGTTTACATCTTCAATCCCCATTCTTAGCACATTTAAAGAATTGTTGACATATGCTCCTCCCAAATTTCCAAATACTTTATCTCCTTTATTTTCATGAGGAAATTTTTTATATTGAATCCTTGCTTTCTCGGGTAGACCAATAAATTCCTGTATGGCATTCATTTGTTCAGAAGTATTCTGAAATAGTTCTTCAGTTATAACAATTTTTATATGTGATTTTGGATAATAACGTTCATACATATTAATAAAGTCTATATATATAAATCTTTTATAATCTGATTCAATATATTCTTTCATTAAGTCTGGACATATTATTTTATGTTTTCTAATGAGTTCAAATCCTCTTCCATCGACTTCACGCATTGACATTTTAAACGCTGATTTCAAAGCCTCTACAGGATTTCTCACTAAAAAGATTATGTTTAAATCTTTCCCAAAATATCGATAAACAGAGTCTGCATACGGTGGATATGTAGGTTCTATACCTCCAATCTGAGCCATAGACTTGTTGGTCATACTAATAGGATAATTTTGTTTGAATTTTTTATGATTATTTTCTATGACTGACATCATAAAAAAAGTTTCTTTTATTTTCGGAAGAAATATGTTCGGGTTTTGCTGTAATGCTTTATGCAGACTGGTTGTTCCACATTTATGAAAACCTGTGCATAAAAAATCCAAATGAATTTTTTCCGATTCTTCAAATATCCTTTTTTGCTCTGCATTCCACAACGGAACTAACTCAATTAAAGAATTCGGAATAAATGAAGATACTTGTTGATATATATAAGAACGCAATTCTTCTTTTTCAATAACAATTAGTAAAACTACATTAGCTAAATCCCTGTTTTCCATTTCACTAATTGGATGGACATCTTGATTATTATACCGATAATTGTCAAAACATCCCTTTGGCTTTATATCAAACTCCTTCTCCAATAAACTCTTTGTAACTGTCCCCCAAAATCCCATTGGAAGAATTACAAACTGTTCTATCCCTTCCTCTATTCTTCTCTTTACAGCACGTTTTATAAACTCCGTATTTTTTGCTTTATAATCATAAATACAATCCTGCTGAAACATATTTTATCCTTTCTCTTAAAGATTACCAAGAGGAATAAATATATCTAATCCCTATCCTTCATTCATAATCACATCTGCGATAATTCTGCCAAATGAGTTTATTATCCGAAACCCCCAGATTTTTTAAGTAATCAATTATTTTACTTGCAATTTTTCTATCATCAATGGCAATAACTACATAGTCCCAATCTTCTTTACACATAATTAATTGTTCAGGATGTCTTACCTTTAGTTCTTTTGGCTTTTTATCATACTGCATATCTACCCAAAGGGTTAGCCTTGCATAAAGAGTATTTCTAAGTTGTTTTACGAAATCCTGTCCTACATTTCCTGCTGCATAAATTGCTACTCTGCTGCCTTCTCTTACTCTTTCATATGGAAAGCGAAAACCTTTAAAACAATTTAAAAGTTCTTTATTCTCTCGTTCAATTTGTAGGCTTCTTTCAACAATTTTTTGTAGTATTCCTGCTTCAAAAGCCATATTCCAAAAATAATTTGCATAAGGCAATGATGGATTTGACCACGGCTTTCGATCTCCTGCATAATGGATAATCCAAGGCGCTTTCGATGCTCTTTCATATCTCTCCCTATATTCATCATATATACCATCCAGACGCCATAAAAACTCCCACTGAAAATTCCATCTGTCATCCAAAAATTCCACATTCTTATATACTGTAACATTTAGTACATCCTGATCTACATATATAAATTTACGTCTTCCATTCTTATAATCCTCTGTTAAAGCTTTAAGTCCAATCTGCTTAATATTTTGTTGATTATATTTTTTTGTGTCTATTACTAAAACCCCAGCATTAAACATATTTTGCAGTTCTAGTCCTAGTTCTTCTGCATGTCCTGATAAATAAGAACAGACCACATCTTGAACTGCTGCAATTGGATGCCCTTTCATTTCTGTATAAAAAAGTGGTGCTATATCATGTAAAATAAGCATATCTGAATCCAAATATATAATCTTTTCATATTCAGAAAGGATCTGACTAATAAACAATCGATAAAATGTCTCAACCGAAAAAAAGGAAAGTTCTCGCAAATCAGCATCCTTTACATATGATGTAATATTCATGCATCTAACTACAGCATATTCATTTGTAAGCCCCTCTAAGAGCTCAATCTTCTCCTTAGAAAGCGATGTCATAAAAACCCTTATATCATAATAGTTCTGTTTATCCGCAAATTTTAACAACGAAAATATTGCCAAATAACAATAAAGCGCATATGTATCATTTGTCGAAAACACTATTGGTATTATAACTTTTTTATCATTCATTATTCAACTTTCCCTTTCGTTTTTATATTTACTTCCATTGCATTATGAGGAATGATATGGATTGCTCTGCATATATGTTTTCCTTCTATTTTTGCAGAAAGGAGTTGCTCTTTAATAATCTCAATCTGTGTTACAACAGCAATAATAAATACTGTTTTCCCATCATTTAAATCGGCCAGCTTATCTGGAGATACCACTTCTTTTCCCATAAGTTTCTTTCCCCACTTATTAGAATCATTATCACAAAAACAGCTTACTCCTTCATAATCATTTTTTCGAAGCAATGCATAAGTTGCTGTTCCCATTTCCCCTGCACCAAATATAACTGCTTTAGGATAATTAGTAATATGCTCATAAAATTTATATCGACTCTCCTTTTCAATTTGTTCTATCTTTTTTCTTAGAGCATCAAATTCATCTAAATCTTTTAATAATAAGTTAAGACTTAAAGAACATTCTAAGCCCTCAAAGGCTATTGCATAATACGAAATTCTTTTGTAAAACTCCCTTACTATTTTCACAAAACTACTTATAGCATCATTTATATCATTCGTAAAATAACTCTTTTCGGGAAGTTTTCCATAAAACCCGAAAAACAGGGAACAAAATCTACATAATATCACTGCATAAATATACTCATCAATTTCTTTAAAATGTGTTATATATTCCTTAAAAAACTCCATTTCTTGTACGACATTAACAATTCCCTTTAAATTATAGATTGACGAGCTTATATTATCTCTTCTATACTTATTTGTATCTTCTTGAACATACATAGCTCTTTTTGCTGCCAAAAATGTTTGTATTACAAATCCTATATCCTGAAAAGAGGCTCCCATTGTTTCATTTTGTTTTATTTTTTCATTTTCAAGAAATTTTTTATTGTAAATTCCATTCCACATATTTACATCGCGATATATAATATCAGGATGTTCAGAAGGTCGAATAATTTTTCCGTAAAGTAACGTTCTTTTTCCTGCCAGAATGTGATAGTTTAAAAATATGCGCTCTTTTTTATCTATAAACATATCGAAATCGGATCTCACAAAATCGAGATTATTATTTTGAGCAATATTATATAATCTTTCATACATTTGTTTGGAAACATAATCATCTGATTCACAAAAACCAATATACTCTCCTTTTGCCTCAGAAATTCCAATATTATATTGATATCCCATGCTTTTTTTATCAGAAAGGAGAATTTTAATTCTGCTATCTTGTGCAGCATATTCTTTAAGAATTTCTATTGTTCCATCTGTTGAGCCAGCATCAACAGGTATAATTTCTATATCCAAAAGCGTTTGTTCCACAAGGCTGTCCATGCATTCCCTTATATACTCTACACTATTTAATACTGGTACGATAATCGATACTTTTGCCATAATATTTATTATCTCCTTATATATAAAATTGATAGTCTGTAATTACTATTCTATATTTTTCTCTATTCTTTGCAAAATAAAATGATGTCAGCAATTCAGCCGCATAAGCAATATGCCTGTCATTTTCATGTCCATATTCCGTTTTTATTTCAATTTCCAACATACGAAATAGAATTTTAAAAATCCATTTACAATAAGAATTATAAATTTGATTTCTTGCTATCACCATATTGTTAGGATAATAGAAGCAAGCCTGCACATAATTCTCAAACGGTTCTGCATCCTCATAGGAACATTCATACAAAGCCTGATACATTGCTTCAAATACTGGTTTTTTCACCGGTGTCTCCGCAAGAAACATGTTTCCAATTCCATACGGGATATATCTTGGAATAGTAAGTATCACATCAATGCTGTTTTGTTTTAATGCCCTGATTTCTTCTTCTGACATAATAAAATGTCTCCGATAATGACACAGCCCTTTATAATCCACATTATCTATATTTTTCCAAATCCAATATGCACCTGTCATCTCAGCAAAAAGACAATTTTTATCAGCAATCGTATTCCCTGTATCATCATAAAGACATGAAATACTCACTTTTTGATTCCTTCCGCCTACATGTAAAGGATATATCCATGAATCAAAATTATCTGAATAGATCTTTGAATTATCACCTTCGCTAAAAATCATATATATTTGCATAATATTAGTGATTAATTCTTCTGCTTGTATATTATTATTTTGGGGTACATTTTTAAGATATCTATATTCCCCTAATACATTTTGATAGCTTTTTAAAAGTTGACATTTTTCAGTTTCTGTAAAAACCTCATATACATTTTTATAAAAAAGTGTAGGAAATTTATAATATTTATTTACGTCCTCAGACAACTTTTTGATATTTAACCAATTTTTATCATACTTGCATTCTTCAAGAGTAAAACTACATTCAGAATTATTCTTCATTTTTGAAAGTAATTGATCACTTTTTAATATAGCCATTTCTTCTAACCCTACTTTTATAAAACTCCTAAATCCTTTTTCCTTTGCATAATTTTCCACGCAAGCATGATATTTTTCCGGCATTGCAATAATGATAGTACAGCTTTCACTCTGTGTTATATATTCATTTATCTCCTTTACTGGCAAGCCTTCCAATTCCGTAGGATTATCTTCTTTATTAGTAACAGCAAATCCTATAATATTTTCTCCTTTTCCATTAGAGATAAGGAATCGACAGCATTCCATTGCGACAAGATGTGCCCCATAGATTAAAATATCTCCATTTATTCTCTTCCAACAATCTTTCAACATCATTTCTTCAATAAGCACCCTCTATTTTTATGCAAATTTAGGCACGCCAAATTTTTTCACCATGTGTTATACTCCAGTTCTTCTTATTTCGAATAAAATACAAAGATGTCAGCACTTCACCAATTCTGCCAATATACCTTGGCATACGTTTTCTTTCCACTTTTTCGCACCTGTCCGTAATCTCTTTGAGTAATGGAAACAACCAACTGCAATAATCATCAAAGACCTCTTTTCTTGCAATCAACATATTATAGTTATATAAATAAGGATTATCTAAAATAGCAATAAAATTATCATATTCATCTGCTTCCCATTCTTTGAGTACATTTTTCATAATCTCTATATCCTGTGATAAAATGTACCTTCCATACTGCCCTGATGCATCTGGACAACAAACAAATGGCAGCGGTAAGATTACATCCACCTTATTGATTTCTAACAGGCGTAATTGTTCCTTTGTAATACGCAAAATTCTTCGGTAATGAAACAGACCCGTAATTCCACATCTATTATATTTCCATGCATAGTAGGTCGCTGACAATTCCCCATAAATAGCATTTTCAGCTGACAGGCTGTCCTCTCCCTCGTCTGTAAGCTCTGATATTCTTATATCCGTTAATGCTGCCCCTACCTGAATTTTTTTTACCCAGGGTTCTTCATCATATGTCCTGTTTAGCTTTTTATCCTTGTGACTGACCGCCATATACACGCAGACATCGTTACTGCATTCCAATGTTCTTTCTATTGAATAATCCTCAATCAATGAACTCTGTATTCTTTCTTTTAAATACCTCCCCATCAATTCATATTCCAAATGGGAATCTAACTTCCTGTAATTTAGAAATTGCAATTGTATCAATTGTCTCTCAATGCTATCATGGTATTCTTCCGGTGTCGCAATCACGATGAGGCACTCTGATAAGTCGTTCCCACATTCCTCCGGCAAGTAAACAGGTATTCCTTCTATCTGTCGTGGTTGGCCGCTCTTGTCTGATACTAAAAAACCTTCTATCGTACAATCATAAACCGTCTTAATTGCTTTATATGCTCCATATGCTATAATCCCTGCTCCATAAAGATAAACTTTCATTTTAATATTTCCTGTTGCAATACCAACTCCATGCATGGCTCAATATCGTCTGGATATCTCCATATGTCTGATGCCATCCGAGAGTCTTCTTTGCTTTTTCTGCACTTCCTATCAATACAGGCGGGTCGCCTGGACGTCTTTTGCATAACTTTACTGGTATATCTCTTCCCGTAACGTCTTTTGCTGCTTTTATAACTTCCAAAACACTTGTCCCTATCTCGTTCCCCAAATTAAAGCAGGTACTCTCTCCACCTTTTTTTAAATATTCCATTGCTTTTATATGTGCATCTGCCAAATCAACCACATGGATATAATCTCGTATACAACTGCCATCCGGTGTAGGATAATCCGTGCCGAAAACCTGAATACACTCTCTATGTCCTGCCGCTGCTGCTAATACTAAAGGAATTAAATGCGTCTCCGGAGTATGGCTCTCGCCAATCCGACATTTTGTATCAGCTCCAGCCGCGTTAAAATAGCGCAGACAGCAGTATTTCAAACCATATGCACTATGATAATCTTTCAATATTCGTTCCACCATCAGCTTAGAAGCTCCGTAAGGGTTAATCGGCCTTTGCATTGCCTCTTCTGTAATCGGAATCTGATCCGGTACTCCATATGTAGCACATGTCGATGAAAATACAATATTTCTGACACCATGTCGGAGCATTGTATCCAATAAATGCAGAGTATTTACTACATTATTGTTATAATATTTTCCCGGGTTATCCACAGACTCACCTACATAAGCATACGCCGCAAAATGATACACCGCTTCGATGTTATACTTCTCAAATATCTCATCTAATCGCCGGACATCTGCCAGATCCCCCTCTTCCAGAATTCCCTGAACCACTGCTTCTCGATGACCATAAACAAGATTATCAAATACTACTGTCTGGTAACCTTGTTCACTAAGCATTTGATTAATATGGCTGCCAATATATCCAGCGCCTCCTACAACAAGTATCATATATTATTCCTCATTTCTGCTTCTGCCAATTCCAATGAACTTGCAATCACCTTATCCATATCATAGTAGTGATATGTCCCCATCCGACCGGCAAAGACTACTTTATGATTTTCAGTACTTTTCTTTTTGTATTGTTCATATAAGGTTCTATTTTTTTTATCATCAATGGGATAGTATGGTTCGTCTCCTCTTTTCCACGAGACAGGATATTCTCTCGTAATAACAGTTTTTTCCGTATTTCCTTTTCCAAAGTGAAAATGTTTATGTTCTATAATTCTAGTATAGGGCGTTTCTCTATCAGTATAGTTAACCCCGGCTACCCCTTGATAATTATCTATATCTAAAATCTCCGTTTCAAAACGCAAACTCCTGTATTCCAATTCACCAAAACAATAATCAAAATATTCATCAATTGCACCTGTATAAATTATTTTTTTTGCAATTTCTTTAAATTTTGATTTGCTTTTTAAATAATCCGTCCCCAGTGCCACTTCTATCCCATCCAACATTTTCTCCATCATTTTTGTATAGCCTTCTTGTGGGATTCCCTGATAAGGATGATTAAAATAATTATTGTCAAATGTAAACCGCACTGGAAGTCTTTGGATAATATATTTCGGAAGGTCTCTGCATGGCCTTCCCCATTGTTTTTCAGTATACCCCTTTACCAATTTTTCATATATATCGCGTCCTACCAGCATAATCGCCTGCTCTTCCAAATTCTTTGGCACAGTGACACCGCTTTCTATTCTCTGTGAATCAATCTTTTTCTTTGCCTCTTCCGGTGTCCTGCATCCCCACAATGTATAAAATGTATTCATATTAAAAGGCAAATTATATAATTCTTCCTGATAATTCGCTACAGGACTATATATAAATTGATTAAAGGAAGAAAAACGGTTCACAAATTTCCATACCTTTTCATTGTCCGTATGAAAAATATGAGGTCCATATTTATGTACCTCAATCCCTTCTATATTCTCACTATATATATTCCCGCCAATATGACTGCGCCTGTCTATAACAAGGCAATTTTTTCCATTATCCTTCATTATTCTGGCAAAAGCTGCCCCGGCCAGTCCAGCACCTACAATCAGATAATCATACATTTTTTACTTTTCCATTTCTATCTTTTGAACTGATATAAAATCTAATGCTGGCGGCCAGTCAACCGCCGCCAGCTCAGAGTTGAAAATGTCAATATTTATTTTGTAATATTCAAAGTTGCTCTTGCTGTTTTTCCATTATTAAAAGTAACGATCAGATATCTGTTATCACCGACACCTGCACCGCCAAACTGTCCAGATGATAACGTAATCTTATTTCCTACGATTGTGCAAACTGTAGTAAAGTCAGCTGTAACAACCGTTCCATCATTCGAAGCTTCCACCTTGGTAATAGATGTAGCTGCCGGAGTTCCGGTTCCAAAGTCCGCAGTGATATCAAGTGTTGCATCTCTTTCATAACTGAATGGTGTTGAAGGAATAGATGGTTCTACGTCAGCCGGAGCTACTGATGCATTCTCCTCAAGCATTGGATTACTGCTGTCTGCTTCACGTTCTGCATAAGACCAGGTTACTGTTACATCTGGAGCTACCAAACCATCCGCAGACCAGTCGCCGTTGGCATTACAAGCACCAGTAAGGCCAAATTCAAAGCTATTCCATGCTGTATCCGCAAGACCTGCAACCTGAGTATATCCATACTTCTGTGTTTCACTGTTATATGTAACTTCAAAGTTATCTGATTTTCCTTTCAGTCCAACCGTAACTGCTACAGGATCCGTACCGTCTGCATGTGCTTTAATTGCAGTTTCAGTCTGATTCGCAACTTTCAACCCCAGATACAGTTCCTTATTCGTATTATCTTCAGCAAATGTTGAACTAGAAGCCATTGTAACATTAGCATTAGCTGCGGTCTCAGCTGCTACTGTAACATCAGCGTCTACATTTCCCGTATTGACAATCTTCAGCTTTGCACTATCCTTGGTATAATTCTTCGCCGAAGACAAGAAATATACATTCGCTCCTGACTCAAATGTTGCCTCTGTATCCTTTGCTCCTTCCGTTGCCGCGATCAGTCCTTCCGGATCCATCGTATACGCAAACGTAGTATCTCCTTCTGCTACCGTAGGAAGATCCACCTGCAAGATTTTCTTATCCACATGCCCTTCAAAATCTCCTGCTCCGGTTGTTCCACCTTCTGTTGCCGGATCGTCTTCTGCTGCCATTGATGTAATTCCCATTCCCAGCAACATTGTCCCTGTCAGCAGTATTGCTAACAGCTTCTGAAACTTTTTGTTACTCATTTCTTTTACCTCCTTGTTATAATTTATATATTTTATAAAGCCTTATGGCAATATAAACAAATATGTATTTTTTAAGATTCTATTATGATTTGAAAAGCTACGCGCAATGTGCTGATTGTTTCCTGTTCTTCATCCACTAGGTGATAAACGATAACACAATCGTAATCCCCTGCTTCCAATATTTTCTCTAATGCGATATTCTCCAAATGACTTCCGACCGGAATAACCGGAGAACTGTAAATAGGCTCCTCCTCATCGTCTTCCAGAAAAACATCAAAATAGACCGGATTGGTATTCCTTGCAACATTATCAACTCTTGCATCTTCTGAAACAGCATCGCCCTTTGAAAAATGCCATTCTGTGGCCATATTTACTGTATAGTATCCAGGTTCTGTATACTCCGTTGCCGCCATCTGCGCCACTACTTCTTCCGCGTTTTTTTCATTTACAACAACATTTCTTTTTGGTTCTTCCTTTTTTTGCAATAAAATCACAATTATGGCAATGAGCACAACAATAATTGCAATACATGCTATAACCACTACTTTGCCATTCTTTTTGCCAGCTTTGTTTTTATTTCTAGTTCTTTTCATTTTTCACCTGTTCCCTCCATACCTCCGTTATTTTAGATTTCATAATCCAAAAATCTGCTGTCCCTCTAATGCCTCATATAGTGCTCGATATATGTAATAATCTGCTGGTTCTGTAATCTTGATATTATTGGGTGTGCTTATAACAATGTGCATAACCTCTCCATACAGGGCACATAAGTGAGCGGAATCAATACTTTTTATTCCTTCTTCTCTCGCCCTTTCATACAATTCCATAATATTTCCAAAATAAAAAGACTGTGGAGCTTTCGCAATATACATCTGTTCTCTGGGCAAAACATCACAGACATGTTTACCATCAGTACTTTGAACGACGCTTTCTCTTGTGGTCTCTGCCGTAATAGCATTTCCATATTTTTTTACCGCTTCAATATTTTGAGAGATCAGTTCTCTGGTCACCAAAGGCCTCACGCCATCGTGTATAAGCACAATATCATCTTTTTTACAATATTTCTTCATTGAAACCAAACCACAATAAATGGAATCATGGCCTGTCTCTCCACCGGAAATAATTCCTTTTACCTTTGAAATTCCATACCGTTTTAATAATCCCTGTAGTTCATCAATCCATTCCTTTATACATACAATTTCGATAGCGTCAACACCATCATGATACTCAAAATGTTCCAGTGTATAAATAATAATGGGTTTTCCGTGCATCTCAAGAAATTGCTTGGGTTTAGAGCGGGAATTCATTCTTCGGCCTGTACCGCCAGCAAATATAAGTGCTGTTGTCATAGCTCCTCCATACAATATCATTTCCATTAAAAATTTATTAACATATCTCCACATCCTGTATCATCACCGGCATCCCCACACTCTTGCACAACTCCACCAACGAGCTGGGATCCCCATAATACGCGTCGCTCACCACCAGCGCCCTGTCAAGATCCGTCGAGTCGTCATAGATTCCCCAGCCCTGTTCTCGATAGTTTTCAACTATCTCCTTATACTCCACCCAAAGCTGCGGTCTCATGGATTCTATAGTAGCCTTTATCAATGGATGTGGACGCCATAACAATGCAATGTCCTCTCGATTTTCATAAAAAGTCTGTAATGCACTACGCATTTTATTCAACAGTTTTTCTTCATGAAGAAGTAACGCGCCTACACAGGTATTATACAAAATGACCTTCTTCCGGCTCCCATCCGGTTTCTCCAGAATCTTTTTCCATTCCTCTGGAATGTCCAGTTCCTCTATTTTTGTATTCAGCACCTTATCTATCTTCGGAGAACCAATTCCCAGAATCTTCTCTTCCCAATGTTTCTTCGTATCCTTCCCGGCAGACCGGGTCAATACATCCACATAAATCTGCCGCATCTTCTCCGACTGCACGATGACCTTATCGGCATGGATCACTCCCGGTGCTGTACAGAAGTGCTCCATTCCCTTGATTGCCTCTTCATTGTCCGGCTCGATCTCCCCCAAAATAAAGTAGGGAATATAGACAAGACAATCCGTATATTGTTTCAGATTTCTGGAATAGAAAAACGGCGGTACGCTTGTAACATAATTGCAGTCATCATACGGATTATGAATAAATATCATATCCGGCCTGCGTTTTTCAAAATCATAGGTTTCATATCCAATCACCGGAACATCCTCCGGATACTGACCGCCTTCATAATGCATTTCCCGGAAAGTACCATCCGGGTTTCTATCATAATAAGGGATCGGGATCACATAAGCATCGCAGTCCGGATCCTCGTTAGCGGCACGCCAGACACTTTCCAGCGAATCCCACATAGACGCTTTGTACGGGAGAAATACAACCTCCCTGCGTAGCGGGATATCATTCTTCACACTATTTGCGATCCGAAGCTGCTGCCTGTGCAGCCTTTTATGTATATTGCCGCTTTCCGCGGCATGATTCTGTGTAATCTCATCATAAATCTGATATACTGTTTCGCAGTATTCCTCCAAATAGCGGACAGTGATGAAATCCTCACCCTCCACGCTCTCAATCAGGCTTCCAAGCTGGATTGCTCCCTGCTGGCATTGCTGCAGCAGTTCCTGAACCTCGGCAAAAGCATTTTTTTGTAATTGTTTTTTAATCTCACTATGTGCTTCCGCAAGTACAGCAAGGAATTCCTCTGCCTGTTTCTTCTGCTTTTTTCTCATACAAATGCCTGCATTTCCTGATTATTTATACTGCGCGCCAGATAGATCCGCGGTGAGTATATACCTGCCTTATACTTCACAGAATATTTCATAATTCTATTCTAAACAGCTACAATTCTTTTTCTTGTTTTTAAAATAAGGCACATTGGTCATCGAAAAGGAACTTTCAAATCCATCCGATGATGCGGATCACTCCGCTTCGCTCCCTGCTACCTCATGCAATGTCACCAACCGTAAGGTTGATGACCTACGCGCACATCAACGCGCTTCCTTGTGACCTGTCACCAGCCAAAGGCTGATGACCTGCGCACGCCTCAGTGCGCTTTCGCATGTTCACAGAGTCCTGGCATACCCAATCCACAGGCATTTCGCATATTGCCAAATCCTGCCTTCTAATGCCGTAAATTATTTTTATATCATGAACCGCGCCTTCTAGTCCTTTCGGTAAAATCCAGGCTCATCACCAGGATTTATCTAAATGGCTGTTCTTATGATCAGTGTAATACTCCTTCACCCTGCCCTCTCTTTTTTACATTGCGGGCAGTATTGGTTTTTTCTTCTTCGCAGTATCCGCACGAGGAGCAGCGGAACTTGCCGTTTGACCTGGTTCCCATCGCACCGCAGTTACTGCATTCGTTGCTGATGTCTTTTCCAAGCACTTCCACGATCTCAATGGACAGTTCCTTACATTTCTGTGTTAGTCTCTTCCGGATATAGCCTCTCTGCCACAAGTTCACGGAATTGTTGATTTTTTTATTCACCCCGCCGGACTGCGGCTTTGGAAGCTTCACAATGTAGAGCGTTCCCGGCTTTTCTGTGCGAAGAAAACGGTTCAGCTCCTGATTGATATAGCTGTGCATCTGTTCCTGGAGCCTTCCTTTTTTGGCATTGTATTTTTTCCGTCCGGGATTGCTTGCTTTATTCTGGTTGTATTTTCCAGTCTGGGCACGCATCCATTCCGCATATTCTGTCTGGTATTTTCCAAGGTCTTCCCCGTAATGGTGTCCCTGATCCGTGGTCAGCATCGTATAGATTCCAAATGCTGCTCCCACCTGTTCCGTGTACTCTGCAAATTTATGTACCGCGACATTGACAGGAACCTTGATCTCCAGACGGCTTTCTTCCGGATATAATTTGACGTACAGCTGAGACTGGTACTGATTGCGGTCCGTCAAAGGAACAAAGATCCGCTTCCGTTTTTCTTTTGTGGAAATGTAAATCCCGGAATCCGCGTAGCGGTATGCCCGCTCTGCAACGGAAAAGCCTGTTGCTTTGTCCGTATGTTCCTTTACATGGTATTTTCTGACCTGCCTGCACAGATAGCGGTGCAGCTTTTCCGCATCCACCCCGGCCAGAAGTTCATCCGCCTTTAACTGGATTTCCTTCGGCAGCTTTACAGACTTCTCATTTAATACTGCTTCAAAGGCATTGTTGACCTTCAGCAGAAAACGGAGATAATGCTTTTCTTCTTCTGTCAGATTCTGATTGACAGCGATCAGCTTCAGAAGCTTGGACTTTGTCCTGGTCCACTGGCTCTTGATGTCTCCCAGCGCATCGAACATTGCCAGATAGAAATAGACTGACGGCATATCCAGCTCTGCCCGAAGACCTCACTACGTCATCTCATTATGAACCCAAAATCCCGGATAGATCTTGGATAAACTGCCGATGCCCCCGTAGCGGCTGTATACATAATTCTTCACCTTTTTATAATCTTCCGCGATTTCCAGGAGCTTTTGCATATCGGCTTTTGGAATCGGCTCTTTATTATATTGGTGAATGGTTTTGCATATCTTCTCAGGCAATCTGCGTCCACCCTTCCCGGCACATTTTAATCCCCGTCAGATTTTCGTAGAATACCAAATTCTGCGAAACAGAATTTACACTTCCTGTACCTGCGTGT
>CAYQBE010000055.1:0-29586 GCA_964415625.1 uncultured Clostridium sp. | reverse complement strand
CGACTTCCATAACGACATCGGAGTACATCTGGATAAATCTTCTGTAGCAGTCCCATGCCCAACGCGGATTGCCGGATCCTTCCGCAAGTACGTCTACCACCTCTTCATTCAGACCCAGGTTCAGGATCGTGTCCATCATACCGGGCATAGAAGCTCTGGCACCGGAACGTACAGAAACCAGAAGCGGATTCTCCTTGTCACCAAACTTCTTGCCGGTAACCCCTTCCATCTTCGTGATTGCTTCCATGATCTGACCCATGATCTCGTCGTTGATCGTTCTGCCGTCCTCATAATACTGCGTGCAGGCTTCTGTTGTGATCGTAAAGCCCTGCGGCACCGGCAGACCCAGATTCGTCATCTCGGCAAGGTTCGCACCCTTTCCGCCGAGCAGGTTCCTCATGGTGGCGTCACCTTCGGTAAACATATAAACCCATTTTGCCATGTCCTAATGACCTCCCTAATATATATTTTGCTAAGCTTGTTTAAGTCGCATTTTTATTTTAAAGGTTTTGTCGTATCACGTCAAGATATTTGTACCTAAAAATGGTATATTTTCCAACATTATATATGACTTCTGCGGTATTGTCTCTTCCATTTCTCCAGGAGCACATCATTTAATTCCAGCTGCATGCCGTTGCGGATATCTTCCATCTCCTGGCGCATCCTGGCATTGATCTCCACATAATTCTCATGCTTGGTCAGCAGGATGTGGTATTCCTCCAGCGACATATACTTGTATGACGCATAGAGATAAGGCTTCAGAAGATTCGGATCCTCACAGATCTGATACGCCCGGTCATACATCCGTGCCGACTCCTGATACAAAAACAGCCTCCCATAGGCTGCACCCAGGCCGGCATAGATCCTGCCGTAGAATTTTGCGTCCACACTCTCGTCCTTTTCCTGGTTCAGGATCGCCTGGTAGACCAGGATCGCTTCCTCGATCTCCCCGCTTTCCAGCAGGTTGTCGCCCTTATACTTCTGCCGCTCGATGTCCTTCTGGTTCCGCAGCCGTTCCAGCACATTCTGGATCCGGATCATCTCCGTATCCCGGTAGATCCTGGAATCCTTCAGGATCGTCAGCACGAACTTCTCAATAGACCCGTGCAGGCGGATCACGTCCCGAAGCTGCCCGGCAAGCGTCCCCATGCCCAGCTCTTCATCCAGCCACACGCACAGCTGCTCGTTCATGATCGTATAATCGATCAGATACAGGTTGTTGCAGAGATAGTAGCACAATTCTTCTATTGTAAATATCTTGCAGTGGATCCGTGTGATCTCATACGGATGCGTTGCATGCCGCTCATGACAAAGAACCAAACTTCCCATCGTTGCCTCCTAAATGTATAATCTTCTCCGCATGGAAATCCGTAGGCAGGAAAAACTCCCCGAAGCCTACGTCCCGCACGGTGATCTTACAGGTCTTTTCATCTAAAAGCAGAGTCTCGATCTGCAGCCGCATGGAATATTCCGCACGTTTCGGAAATTTTTCCAAGGAGATCACTTCATTCCGAAGGGACCCCTGGACCAGGGATTCCACATGCAGCTCAATGCTGTCCAGATCCTCCACCAGTACCTCCCATTGGTTGTTGCACTCATACCACTGAGCGCCCCAGGACACGATGGGATACCACATCTCCTGTCCGTTCACCCGCATATTGACCGTGATCTGATCCGTCAGCTTGCTGGCCGACAGGTAAACCGGATTCTCGATATGCATATACATCTTGCGGAATGCCGTATAGCAGGCCCCCTTGCTGTACAGATTGTTCCCGATAAAAGCACGCCGCCCGTTGCAGAGCACCCGGAGGGACTTGGGATACCAGTTATTCTCAAATCCTTCCCCTGTCAGAAATACTGAAGATACGATCCGCTTCTCAAATACACTCTGGATAAACTTACAGAACCTTGCGTCCGCCTCCTTCGCCTTGTCCTCGTTCAGAACCGGATATACGGCCGCCAGCTCCTTCATATGGGCACTTGCCACCTCGTCTACCGTGACAAAGGTCGTCTTGCCGCCGCCCAGTCCCGGCTTCAGACGCCGGAGCATAAATGCCTTGATCTCATTCCTGTCACAGCAGAACAGCGCGGCGTCATACTGCCACAGCTCCTTGGGCTGATAGAACAGGTAATTGCAGAAGCTTTCCTTGTAATCCTGGATGAAAATATGCTGCTTTTCCACTCCCATCCGCACCGCGATCCCCCGGAGCATCTGAGCCAGCTCCTCCGTCAGCTCCGGCACACTGAACACGATCCCGTCGATCACCGGAAACTGCTGCAGGGATAACTGGATAAATTTTGACAGCAGCTCCACCGCGTCATAGGTCTCCTCCCCACAGTCGATCTTCTCACCTGCAAGGCTCCGCTCCAACAGCCTGGTCACCACAAAGCCCTCTTTGATCGTGACCAGTCGCTTTGCTTCCTTTCCATAGGCCCAGGTATCCCGAAGTCTTCCGATCAGCAGCGGAATCTGATAATTGTCGGAATCTACTTCCAGAGTCTCAGGTTCTGACTGTTGGTCATTATAATAGCTGATCTGGCACATTTTCTCCGTGATCTCGTATCCTATCATGTTCCCCTGTCCCATACAAATCAGCCTCCTTCATAAGTCTTTCCTGTTACTTCTTACGATTCGGTCTCAAACATATGCGCGGCGATCATATCCTCCTGCGCATATGCTTTCATCCTGGACTCACGGATGCTCCCTTCCGAGAGCAGAATGTCATTGAGACGGCCGTAACGCCCGTTCTCGCCTTCCCTGATCTCCTTTCCGCAGCTCTCCTTTTCGCTGCGGTAGGAATTGCCGTCAATCGTCTCTTTAAAATAATATTTTAAGGTTTCATTCGCAAACAGCACAAACTTCTTCACATAGATGTTGTCATACATCGGCGAAAGCACCTCGGTGGAATAATCCACACTTTCGGAGTTCCCTTTCTGCAATTGATAGTACAGCATCACACGGCTGCCCTTCTGCCCCTTATACTCGATCAGAGTCTTATCCCAGAGCTGCAGCTCGATCAGCCAGTCCTTTTCATAGGACAGATAGAATGGGAAATACAGCTGCTTTCCGCAAAGCTCCTGCAGGAACTTCTTCAGCGTCCTGCGCTGGGAAGGCGTATAATCCTTGTCCGCATAATATTTAAGCACCGCGATCTTGCAGATATCGATGGTGTCCTCACCCTTTTCATATTCCCTGCAGATAATGTCGATGACACTTCTGCTGATCTTCCGGTCCTCTGCCACGTATTCCCTGGACATATAAGCCAGATACGCCTGCTGCAGCCGGAAATACGGTCCTTCCGCATAATAATCCTCAAACACCGGAACCTCTGCAAAAATTTCCTCCGCAAACAGCATCTGCGTCAGGATCCTTTCCCCCAGCTTATGGGTATGGACCTCATACTCCTTGGCCTCCCGCCAAAGCAGCTTCATATCCGTGGTCGCCCCGCAGTAATAATTGGCAAGGTAGGTCAGGGTCACCTTGTCATACTGTCCCTTTTTAAACAGTTCAAAACAAATATAGGTCAGGAAATCATCGCTTTCGTAATTCGTTTCCCGGATCGTCTTGGTGCAGAGTGCGAACAGCTCTTCCTCCGTATACTGTTCCACGCCTACGGAACGTACGGTCTCCAGTGTCAGCTCCTCCGCCTCTTCTTCCTGCCGCCTCAGCCGCATGCCGTTGATATACCGCTTGCACATATCCAGATAGCGCAGCTCATAGAACAGCCGCTTGCTCTCATAGGGAATGGAATCCGTATAGTGCCTTCCGTTCCGCGCCTCCCAGACCAGCCGGTCCGTCTTGGAATACAGAAACACCTGCGCTCCGTCTTCCGTATAAGGAACGGTCTGGGTAATGCTCCCGTCCTCGGCAACCACATGGATGAACTTCATATTCCGAACCTTGGTGGTAATCTCATAGGCATGGCAGATGTCATACAGCGCCTTTACCCGATCCGGATTCATAAGCCGTTCCGCCACAAACCGCTTATATATGATCCGCAGGTGTTCATCAATATGCCTGCGCTCCATCTGATTACATGCAAAGGCTTCGATCTCATCCCGGTAATGGGCGTAGATCTCGCTCCCCTCATCCACATAGGAGATCAGGTTCGCGTACAAAAATGCCAGCTTATGGTAATTCAGGGAATTTCCATGCATAAAATACAGGTAGACCGAACGCGGAAGCGCCTTCTTAAACTGGGTCTCCTTCACGGACGCCATATAAAATTCATAAAGCTGGGCAATCTTCTGCTCTGACTTCACCGCCTTTTCATACCAGCGGAAATAGATATTGTCTACGCAGTTCCCTTTGATCAGAAGGGTGCAGATCGCTGTTAAGATCATAGACTCCGGATACATCTTATAGCACAGCACCAGTGTATTATACAAATGCTTATCAAAGGTCTTGAGCTGGCTTGCCAGGTTCGCCGTATAGAGCGCCAGTTCCTTTGTCATGAGCTTGTATTTTGCGGCAAAGAACAGTACCCGCACCTCGAACATCCCCAGCTTTTTCAGGGAAGTGCTCTTCTCCCGGAAACAGCGGAATACAACCAGGTAAAAGATCAGGCTGTGAGGCTTTTCTTCATAAAACAGGTTCTCCATCACCCGCAGCCTCTCGCTTAAGATCTTATATTCCGAATCCACCTGCACCAGCATGCACAGGATCTTCCAGCTCTCCGGATGCTTCATGTAATACTTGGAAATCTCTTCCGCCACCCGCCGCTGTCCGATGGAATCATTGCTTAAAAGCGTCGTCAGATAGAGATAATAGGAACTCAGCTCCGCATTTTTCCCGATTGCAAACCGATTATAATTGTAGGATTCCAGAAGTATCTTTGCCTCATCCATCCGGTTTCCGATCAGGCTGATATGCGCATTCACGAGAAGATACATGTCATTCTTATCACTCTTCTTGCGCAGACGTTCCACCCGGCGCAGCGCCTCCTCCGTCCAGGTACTCAGCTCCTTCTTCCCGGCCTCGTACTGCAGAAAGCCTTTCAGGATCCCTGCAAATTCCTGTTCCTGGGCATGATGCTCCTCATCCCGGTCTACATTCTTTTCCACCACGATCTCATAGGTCAGTGTCTCATAGGGCGATTCCAGGATGATCTGTCCGAAGTTGCTTCCTTTATGTAGCTTCTCGTCGTGGATGATATACTCCATCCGGTAGGAATTTCCGATAAACTCCTCGGTTGAAATCCTGGTGCGCTCTATGGACAAAAAATCACTCTCCGTATGTACATCGATCAGAAGATGCCCCCAGGTATTCTTCTTGATCGTAAAAATCTCCTTCCGGGTCTCAGTCAGGGAAATGAACGCCCGGCTCTCCTCCTCCAGTGTCAGGAATACCTTTTCCTTCTGCTTGCAGCCGACCAGAAACTCCTCCAGCGCTTGCTGGTCCAGCTCCCATTTGCGCATATTGTCATAAAGAGCCTGGATCCTTTTATCTTCGTATTTTAAGATCTCATAAAAATCCCGGGAGCGGAACAGCTTCTCCGCCTCGGCCGGATCCTGGAAGGACAGCTTCTTAAAATCCTCCAGGCTCTGCACCTTGCCGTAACGAGTCATGACAAACGGCTTCTCGATGATCGCCGTAAACGCGATGTCAAATTCCCCGCCGTTGCAGACAATGGTAAACCTCCCGTGCTCCACGTGTCCCGGCACCAGTCCAGTCCCGTCATACACATAGTAAATATTCACCGGATTGCCGTCAAAGCCTGTCTCTTCGCAGCGCATGCGGAAGGAAGAAGGGTACACCAGCCCCCGGATGGTTCCCTCCCCCTGGTTCTGCAGGGAAAAACTGCCTTTATATACTTCCCCTTCCCCTACCCGCATGGTAATGTGGGTCTCGGAAAAGATGATATCTGGTTGTGGAATATGAAAGTCTCCTTTGGAAAGACGCTTAATCTTATTCTTCAAATTCGTCACCTACTTCAAAACGTTCTAACAGCGTATTCCTGATCAGACGGAACCCCCCCGTCCTGAAGGGATACGCGTTAAGGAATGCCCTTTGGGTACACTACTATGAATTATAGCATTATTTTACCGTTTCTTGCAATGGTAGAATCATGAAATTTTTTTCTCCAGCAGACACACGCATTCCGTATGGACGGTCTGACAGAACTGGTCCACCGCCCTGCACTTCACCAGCTGATACCCTCTCCCCTGTATCATTTCCAGGTCCCTCGCCAGGCTGGTCACCTTGCAGGAAATATAGACGATCCGGTCCACTCCGTAATCCAGGATCTTCGGAAGCGCCTTCGGATGAATCCCGTCCCTGGGCGGATCCAGCACGATCACATCCGGCTTTTCCCCGATCTCATCCAGCACTTTGAACACATCGCCTGCAAGAAACCGGCAGTTGTCCAGTCCGTTTTTCGCGGCATTTTCCCTTGCCGCCTCCACCGCTTCCTCCACGATCTCTACTCCGATCACCTGTCCCGCCACCGGAGCCAGCACCTGTGCGATGGTTCCCGTTCCGCTGAACAGGTCAAAAACCGTCAGATCCCGGATATCGCCGGCATATTCCCTGACCGTCCCATACAGCACCTCCGCACCGCGGGAATTGGGCTGAAAGAAGGAAAAAGGAGTCAC
This sequence comes from uncultured Clostridium sp., assembly GCA_964415625.1. GTDB lineage: Bacteria > Bacillota > Clostridia > Lachnospirales > Lachnospiraceae > Schaedlerella. Next base: position 22,992 of record CAYQBE010000055.1, on the reverse strand, counting down.
CTTAAAATCCATCCCCAGAAGCTTCTCCGTAACATAGTCCTGTCCATACAGAAGCTCTGTCCTGTCGCTTCTCACCACATCCGACAGAGAGTCATTGTAAATATGAAGGATCCCCGCGATCTTCCCCTCCAGCTCCAATCCCAGGAGCCGTTCCATCAATGGCTGAAGGTCGTGCTCCTCCTGTGTGGTAGTCACAAGATTGACCAGCAGTTCCCCGGTAGCAGTTCCCCGGCGCAGCAGCAGATGCCTCAGATACCCCTCGTGCTGAAGCTTCTTATAATAAGAAGTGCCCCGCTCCCGAAAATACTGCAGCACGCAGTCCAGTACAGCCGTCATGTCCCTGTGGACCAGCCTGCAGTCCGACACGGTCAGTACATCATAAGTACTTCCTTTTTTATGAAGTCCCAGCGACAAAGACCCGTCCTTATACGCGTCGCCAAAAGAAAATTCCATTTTGTTCCGGTAGCCAAACTCCTCCGGACTGCCCAGAATCCCTTCAAACTCATAGCAGCCCCCGTGCTCCAGCGCCTGATCCAGAATCCGCTTCACCTGCCCGGCCTTCATCTCCAACTGGGCTTCATAGGACATGGTCTGGTACATGCAGCCTCCGCAGGCCGGAAACTGGCTGCAGACAGGCTCTCTCGTTTCCAGAGGTGACCGTTCGAGCACCTCCAGAAGCCGTCCCTGAGCGACGCCCTGTTTCAACTTCTGGACCATGAAACGGATCCTCTGACCCGGAATCCCGTTTTTTACAACCGCATACTGATCTTCCCCGTCCGGATAGACCTTCCCCTTGTTCGGAAAATCTACGGACTCGATGATCCCCTCATAAATCTGTCCTTTTTTCATTTTTTCCCCTTATCAATCATAATCGGATCTCTGCAGCGGCTGCTTACGGCAATTCCAAGATAAAACGCAACGCAAAAAGAGGCAGAGTGCAACAGTACATCCTGCCCTGAGCCTTTGGCTCCCACAACAGCCGCCAATATGATCTGCCTGCCAGAGCCCTCTCCCTCCCTGCATAAATCTGTAAAGATCAGCAAGAGAGAGGAGCAGGCCGTCTGGCGGGCAGGTCAACGATGTGCAAACCATCCTCCGGGCCTCTGCCCGAAGAAACTATCACCTGCTCACCGCAGATTATACCGGGTCTTCCTCGCTGAAATAATCATCGAAATCATCATCAAAATCTTCCTCGAAGTCTTCCAGATAATCCGGCGTCACGAACTTATACACTGCAAACGCGATCGCTGCAACCGCTGCGATTGCCCCGATGATCGCCAGTACCCATACGATCGTATTTTTCTGCTTTTCCGCCTCGGTTCTGTGAAGCAGTTCCTTTAACTTTGTCTCTGCGATTAATCCTTCCACTTTGCTCATAGCATCCATATTCTTATCCGTCCTTTCCCAATCTGATCTGGATATCACTTGTTTTTTATTATAACACTAACGTTTTCAGATTACTACTAAATAATTTGAATTTTTAAAAATTTCATATATTTTTTTACAATTTCTGCAGCTTTGCAAAAGATGCGAACATCTTCCGCACTCCCGCCGTGTCGAACTCCACGGTCACTTCGTAATCCCTTCCGCCTTCCGTGATCTCCTTCACCGTGCCTTCCCCGAACTTCATGTGGCTGACCCGGTCTCCCACCGCATAGTCCAGCCCCTTTCCCTTCGTTACTGTGAACTGCTTTGCCGCAGAATGGCTCTGGAAAGGCTGCTGGTGAAATGCCTTTCTCGCCTGCTGCTTTGCGTTTGGCACCGGCGCGGTTCGCTCTTCCTTTTCAAACATCCGCTTCTCCGTCTCCAGAAGCTCCGCCGGAATCTCATTCAAAAACCGGGACATGGGATTATACCGGATCTCCCCCCGGAGCATCCGCTGCCTGGCACAGCTTACGGTCAGCCTTTTCTCCGCCCTCGTAATGCCCACATAGCACAGACGCCGCTCCTCCTCCAGGTCCTCCGGATCGTCCAGGCACATGGAGCTGGGAAACAGCCCGTCCTCCAGCCCGGCCAGGTATACATGGGGAAATTCCAGCCCTTTGGCGCTGTGCAGCGTCATCAGCACCACATAATCCTGATTCTCGTCCAGGCTGTCGATATCCGCAACAAGCGCCACCTCCTCCAGGAATCCGCTGAGCGTCGGCTGGTCCCCCGCTTCCTCGCAGGCTTCCTCGTAGGACACGATCTTGCTCACCAGCTCGTCAATATTCTGGATCCTTGCTTCCGCGTCCTCTTTATCCTCCGCTTCCAGGCTCTCTATGTACGCAGTCCGCTCCAGGATCTCTTCAATCAGCTTCGAAACAGAGATCTGATCTGCCCTGCTTTTGAAATATTCGATCAGAGCCACAAAGGAATCCAGCTTCGGGGCTGCCCTTCCGATGTTCGGGATCAGATCCAGCCCCTGCAGCGCGCTGTAAAAGCCGATGCCCCGGGCGGCCGCGGATTCCTGCACCCGGTTGATGGTGGTCAGGCCGATTCCCCGCTTGGGCACATTGACGATCCGCCGCACCGCCAGGTCATCCCTTCCATTATCGATGGTCTTCAGATACGCCAGCAGATCCTTGATCTCCCTGCGGGCATAGAAATTGACTCCGCCCACGATCTTATAGGGGATATTGGATGCCACAAACTTTTCCTCAAAAAGACGGGACTGGGCATTGGTCCGGTAAAGGACGGCGCAGTCGTTGTAACGCAGCCCCTCTTCCACCTGGCTTCTGATATCCTCCGCAATAAAATCCGCCTCGTCAAAGGCGTTATAGAACTGGCGGAACCGGATCGGTTCCCCTTCCCCGTTGTCCGTCCAGAGGGTCTTGTCCTTTCTTCCCAGATTATGCCGGATCACCGCATTGGCCGCATTCAGGATATTGCCGGTGGAACGGTAGTTCTGCTCCAGCTTGATGACTCTTGCATCCTGAAATTCCTCTTCAAAATTCAGGATATTCCGGATATTGGCTCCCCGGAACTTGTAGATCGACTGGTCGTCATCCCCTACCACACACAGGTTCTGATATTTGGATGCCAGAAGGCTGATGAATTTAAACTGAACCGTATTCGTGTCCTGGTACTCGTCCACCAGAATATACCGGAAACGTTCCTGATAATATTCCAGCACATCCGGCTGTGTCTCGAATAGCTGCACTGTCCGCAGCAGCAGATCGTCAAAATCCAGCGCGTTATTGGCCCGCAGCTGGCTTTCGTACTCCCGGTATACCTTCGCGATATTCTTCATCCCGTAATTGCCCTCCGCCTGTGCTTCATACGCATCCGGCGTCAGCGTCTGGTCCTTTGCGGAAGAAATGGCGGACAGAAGAGAGCTTTCCTTATAGGCCTTCGTATCGATATTCAGCTTTTTGCAGATCTCTTTCATCAATGTCTTCTGGTCGTCGCTGTCATAGATGGTAAAATTATTTTCATATCCCAGCCGGTCAATATGCCTTCTCAGGATCCGGACGCAGGCCGAATGAAAGGTGCTCACCCAGACGCTCTCCGCGCCGAAGCTCACCAGCCGGTCCACACGCTCCCGCATCTCCCCGGCCGCCTTGTTGGTAAATGTGATGGCCAGGATGTTCCAGGGATTGACTCCCTTTTCTTCCATCAGGTAGGCGATCCTGTGGGTCAGCACCCTGGTCTTTCCGGAACCTGCCCCGGCCAAAATGAGAAGCGGCCCTTCCGTATGGTACACGGCTTCCCTCTGCTGTTCATTCAGTGAATCATATATACTCATAATCTTCTCCTTTTTTGTACGGCTGCCATTCTTTATGACCTCTTCCGGCTCATCCGTATTTCCCGCGGCGTACAGCCGTAGACCTCATGGAACATTTTGTTGAACAGCTTATAATTCGTAAATCCATGCTTTTCCGCCAGCTCCATGATCCCAAATTCCGTATTGCATATTTCCTGATAAATGTGCATCAGACGCACCTGGTTGACATACCTTGTAAACGTCACGCCCATATTTTTCCGGAAAAAACGGCTGAAATATTCCCTGCTCAGATAGAAATGAGCAGCGATGCTCTCCAGGGAGATCAGCTCTTTGTGGTGAAGCTCAATATATTCGATGATCTCCTCCATCCGCTCCAGGTTCTCCCGCTTTTCCGGCTTCTGCACCCATTCCCCGATCTCCGCAAACTGATTGACCAGTTCGAAAAATATCTCCATCGCAATGGCCTGGCTTTTCAGCTTATACCCTGTAGGATGCATGACATACAAAGGCGGAAGCCCTTTTAGCAGCTCGCAGATTTCCAGATATGCGTCCAGCTTCTCCTTCTGCAGCTCGGCCCTGGCGCATTGAAAATGGTATTCGTCCAGATTCGGGATAAAATTTTTCATGCTGCTGCGCGAAAAATGAATGACTACCATCATGGATTCCCCTCTGCAGCGGAACTCATGCAGCTGGTTGGAATCAATCACCACGAACTCTCCGGCCACCACCGGATAATCCTTTCCCTCAATGGATATCTTCGCGTTGCCATTCAGGATATAGATCAGTTCCACCGCCGAATGCCAGTGAACCGGATTATATTTTCGGATATTCGTATAATAATGGATCTGCACCCCGGTCCGCTCCAGTTTAAATAACGGCTCATAAATCATATTTCGGTCTGCCTTTCCCCGTACTTGAAAACAGCAGGCACCGGATCATCCGGCACCTGCCTGTCCTCTATAAAAAACAAATACATTCCTCCAAAGTCTTTTTAAACCTGATCAGGCCCTTGACGCGCCGTCTACGGACAGTACCTCTCCTGTCACGTAGGAAGCCATATCGCTGGCCAGGAATAAAAATGCGTTCGCAACATCTTCCGGTTCCCCGATCCTGCGCAGCGGGATGGTCGCGATCAGCGGCTGGATCATGGAATCTGGAAGCGCCGCTACCATGTCGGTCTTTGTGATTCCGGGAGCCACCGCGTTCACACGGATATTGCTCGGACCCAGTTCTCTTGCCAGAGAGAGCGTCAGGCCGTTCACCGCAAACTTACTTGTAGGATAGGCAACGCCTCCGGGCTGTCCGGAAATGCTGACCATGGAGCTGGTATTCAGGATGCATCCGCCTCCCTGCTCCTTCATGATCTTAACCACCGGATGGATCGCATTGAAGATTGCGTTTACATTCAGCTTCATCACCTTTTCAAACTGCCCTGCTTTATATTGATCGATCTTTGTGCTGTCTGAAACACCGGCATTATTGACCAGGATGTCGATTCTTCCATACTTATCCCTGATCTCCTGAATGGCCTTGTCCATCTCTTCCTCATTGGTCAGATCCGGATGCGCGCCCTCCACCGGCCAGTCCGGATTCTCCGCTTTCAGAGAAGCAAGCGCCTTCTCTACAGTCTCTTCCCTGGAGCCGAACAGAATGACCTTTGCACCGTTCTCCAGATACTTTTTCACGATGGCGTATCCAATCCCTCTTGTACCTCCGGTTACGACAGCTACCTTATCTTTTAACATCATAAAATCCTCCTTATGATCTGAAACATTTGCACTAAGGTTATCATAATTTTATAAAAAATGGAAGCCCTTTTGTGAAACTTCAACAATAAATCTTTTCCTTGCTATCTGGTTTTAAATACTATATAATAATACCATCGAGGTGATAACATGAAAATAGACGCAAGTGATATGCTGAACAGCATTTTAGAAAGCCTTTCCCGGATCGACTATATCCATGCGGATGAGATTCCGAATATTGACCTGTATATGGACCAGGTGACCACCTTCATGGATTCGCAGCTGTCCTCTACCCGGCGCTACGAGCAGGACAAGATCCTGACCAAGACCATGATCAACAACTATGCCAAGAACAACCTTCTTCCCCCGCCGGTGCGGAAGAAGTATACGAAAGAGCACGTACTGATCCTGATCTTTATTTATTATTTTAAAAATATCCTGTCCATCAAGGATATTGAGATGCTTCTACACCCTCTCACGGAAAAGTATTTCCACAAGGAGGATGACTTCAATCTCACGTCCATTTATGAAGAAGTCTGTTCGATGGAAAAAGCAGATGTGGAACCGCTCATGGAAGAGATGAAGAGCATCTATGCAAAGGCCATGGATTCCTTCACAGAGGCTCCGGAGGAGGACCGGGCATATCTGCAACTCTTCTCCCTGATCTGCAGCCTCAGCTTTGATGTGTATGTAAAGAAGATGATCATTGAAAAGCTGATCGACTCCATGCCGGAGCTGAAATAGATACGTTGTTTCAATCGTCCTGGAATCCGGCAGTCTTCCGGATTCCGGAGCGGCTGTACTATACTGCTGTAATCTTTTTTGTCAATCGGAGGGGTTCTCCTGATCGATCCGCGCAAATACCATATCGTACCCGTCATTTCCGTAATTCAAAGAACGGTTTACACGGCTGATCGTCGCCGTGGAGGCACCTGTCTTTTCCGCGATTTCCAGATAAGTCTTCTTTTCCCTCAGCATTTTCGCCACCTCAAACCGCTGTGAAAGGGACAGCAGTTCATTGATCGTACAGATATCCTCAAAAAACGTATAGCACTCCTCTTTGTCTTTTAAGCTCAATATCGCGCTAAACAAATAATCAACCGCCTCTGTCCTAATCTTCTTACTCATAAAGCCCTCTCCTTTGTTACTCTGTTACAATTCGCAGACGGTGAAACAGACCGCAAACCATAATGTCACGTCTGCAACAGCCTTCTCCATTTTAGCACACTAAATTTCTAAAGTCCATACTTCCATATATTTTTCCGGAAATTCCTCACCAGTCTCTGATCCCCACATATAGTAATAAAGATTGAGATATCATTTTTCAGGAGGATTTATGAAAAAGCGTTTGATTGCCTTACTTCTTACTACTGCTCTCGCCGGTCTGACCATCACGGCCTGCGGGGGAAAACAGACACCTGAGACTGCGGAAACAAAGGAAAAGACCGAAGAAACCACATCGTCCACAGCTGAGCCTGCACCGGAAAAGGAAATGACTGACATCACGTTAAATGAAGTGGCCCATTCCATTTTTTACGCACCCATGTATGTCGCTATTGAGGAAGGATATTTTGAGGAGGAAAATATCCGGCTCGATCTGGTCTGCGGATTCGGGGCTGACAAGGTTATGACCGCCGTGCTTTCCGGCGAAGCGGATATCGGATTCATGGGGTCGGAATCTTCGATCTATACCTATAACGAAGGGGCAAATGATTATGTGGTCAATTTTGCCCAGCTGACCCAGCGGGCCGGCAACTTTCTTGTTGCCCGGGAGGAAATGCCGGAATTTTCATGGAATGACTTGAAGGGGAAGACGGTTCTCGGAGGAAGAAAAGGCGGGATGCCGGAAATGGTCTTTGAGTTTATCTTGAAAGAAAATGGAATCGACCCTGCTTCAGATCTGGAGATCAACCAGAGCATTGACTTCGGCGCTACTGCCGCGGCATTTTCAGAAAATCAGGGTGATTTTACCGTCGAGTTCGAGCCAGGAGCAACCGCCCTGGAGACAGAAGGCAAGGGTTACGTCGTAGCATCCCTCGGAGAAGACAGCGGATACGTCCCCTATACGGCATACAGTGCAAAGCAGAGTTTTATAGAGGAGCATCCGGAGATGATCCAGAGCTTTGTCAATGCACTCCAGAAGGGAATGGATTATGTACAGTCCCATACTCCGGAAGAAATCGCCAGGGCGATCGAGCCCCAGTTTCCGGAATCAGACCTGGAAACCATTACCACGATCGTGACCAGATATTATGACCAGGATACGTGGAAAGAAAATCTGATCTTCGAAAAATCCAGCTTTGAACTGCTTCAGGATATTCTGGAAAGCGCCGGAGAATTAGAAAAACGAGCTCCTTATGAAGAGCTGGTGACAACAACCTATGCTGAGACGGCTGTAAAATAAAGTTAAAGGCAAGCCTGGGTGGGGCATTCCCCGTAAAGGGGGATGTCTGCCCGCGGCAGTCCTTCTATATTTCTTCTATCATTTTTCCATATCCTGACTTCACAAAATATTATAGGTTTGTTAACAATCCGTTCAAAAATGCATCACATTTTTTCCACAACTCAAAGATATAATGTAATTGTTCGAAGATAAGAACACTTTTTCATAAACTTTTTCCCCCTTTGAGTCACAGCAATGTGGCTCTTTCCTTTTGCGCAAAAATATTGTTTTTTCTAACGGCCCACACCTGTTTCAGGAGTGAGCCGCAGTAATCATCATATTCAGATCTTTTTGAAACGGAAAGAAATTCCTTTATTCATACTCATCTTCAAACGGATCGTCATAATCATCCGAATCATCATAGCCGTCCGAATTTCTTGACACAATTCCCAGTACAAGGAAGATCAAACCGAGTACCGCCCCTCCGATGGCACAAAACAGGAACATCCTGTCGTCCCCGCGCTTGAGGAATGTAAATACGGCCGCACCGAAATAAAAAATCATAGGCAGGATAAAAGCCAGGATCGTGTTGCTGTTCTGCATGATCAGAAGCATCAATCCGGAAACAAGCATACAGATCGCATAGATCAGGAATGTAGTTCCCGTAGAAACCGTACTTCCGGACGCTATATTTTCCAGTCCCGCAAAGAATCCGCCGTATGCAAAAAATCCGGCTGCCAGAACGGAAATGATCCCGAATATGATCCGCGGGATACGGAATCTTGCTGTAACATATTCTGTATCATCGTAGTCCATCTCATCATCATCTTCATACTCGTCTTCTAAGCCTGCCTTCGTATCCGGGCGTTTTTTAGCCGGAACAGGACGTTCCTTTTTCGCCGGCTGCACTTCCTCTTCCGGAAGCGGTCTTTTCTTCTTCGCCGGCTTATAGTTGGGATCCGTAGAAAGCATGTCCTCGTATCCTTTTCTGACTGCATGCTCCTTTTTTGTCCGCACCCTTTCCGGAGGGATGTTTCCGTAACGCTGTTCCTCGGACTCAGCCATACTCTTACGGACAGCTTTTCTCTTCGGAGAGCCTTCTGCCGAATGTTCTGCTGCCGGATTCACTGGCGCGCCTGCCGCCCGCTTCTTAGCAGGATGCTTTCCGGATGGATGCTTCTCCGGCGCCTGTTCCGCTGAACCCACAGCGGGAGGCCTTTTTGCGGATGCCGGCCTTGGGGCTCCCGCTTTCTCCCCGGAGGGCTTTTGTGCATCCGGCTTCCGGGTTCTTTTCTCTGGAGACGTTGTGCCTTCCGGAGCTCTTCGGGCTGCCCTTACCTCTGCCGGAGCCGTTCCGTCCGCCGCTTTACGGGAAGTCCTTACCTCTGCCGAAGCCGTTCCGTCCGCCGCTTTACGGGAAGCTCTTGCCCCTGCTGGAGCCACTCCGTCCGCCGCTTTATGGGAAGTCCTTGCCTCTGCTGGAGCCGCTCCGTCCGCCGCTTTACGGGAAGTCCTTGCTTCTGCCGGAACCGTCCCCTCCGCCGCTTTGCGGACTGACCTTGCCTCCGCCGGAACGGTTCCGTCCGCCGCTTTGCGGGGTATCCTTGTCTCTGCCGGAGTCGTTCCGTCCGCTGATTTGCGGGAAGCTTTTCTCTCAGATGAGACTTCCTGGGAAACCGGCTTACGTGGTGCTTTTCCTTCTCCGGAGGCCTTCCCCGGTGCTGCTTTGCGGGAAGCCTCTCCATCTGCAGAAGCCTTCCCGGATGCAGAGGCTCCTGACGCCTCGCCTTCCGCCGGATTGCTGCCCGGTACAGGCTTGCGGGGAACCTTTCCTTCTGCAGGAGCTGCCCCCGGTGCTGCTTTGCGGGATGGCACCCCTTCCGGAGACGGATGCGCCGCAGCCGGTTTCTTCGGTTCCTTCTTCTCCGGCGCCGCATTGTCGATAGGTGCTTTCTTCACAGCCCCTGTTTTATGGGACGCATCAGGAGCTGTCCCTTTGTGTTCGCCCGGATCCTTCTCAGGCTGTACCGGAGGCATCTCTGCCTTTCCAGTATTGGCCGCCGTATCCGGAACAGCTTTCCTGGCGCGCTGCTTGTCAAGATCCCACTGCTTCTTACAATCACGGCATACTGCATATTGATGAAAGACCGGTGCGCCCTGCTCATCGACACCAACCTGCTTCTTCTGTAACTCAACATCTTTTCCACATATCGGACATTTCATGATGTGCATTTCCTCTCTTGTGTATTCACCAATTCAAAAGGCAAAAACATCTGCCTTGCTTTTGGCTAGAACCATTATAACATCTTATTCCGATAAGGACAATGACAAAATAAGGAGTTTCTCATTTATGGGAAAAAGACAAGCGGAATCTGCTTCCCGTTATTTTGTTTTTTCCTCCGCTGCGGAATTTTTTGCGGAGATCACCGGCGGTTCGAATTGATACACATCATTATAGGATTCCAGTTCTTCCTCCGATGTGGGGAGAAATGGGATCAGCCCGGTACAGTCCCTGGCGGAAGCCGCATTTGACAGATAATCATAATCATCAATAATTTTTTCATTTTCTTTCGGATTTAACATCATTCTTCACCTCGATTTTATTATTTGGATAAAAATAAATTGTATTCCCGGAAAAATGTGGTAAACTGATAGAGGATTGACTGTGTTTAGAAATGAAAGGAATGATATGATCATGAACATTATTGCAGATACACATGCCCATACACTGACCAGCGGCCATGCCTACAGCACCATCCGCGAGATGGCTGCAGCGGCGGCTGACCGTGGAATGCAGGTTCTCGCCCTGACGGAGCACGCTCCGGAAATGCCGGGCACCTGCGGCCTGTTTTATTTTCAAAACCTGCGCGTCATCCCACGGGAGATGAGCGGGATCCGGATGCTCTTCGGCGCGGAACTCAACATCATGGATCCGCAAGGCCGGGTAGACCTGCCGGAAAGTACGATCAAAAATCTGGATATCGTCATAGCCAGCATCCATGCCCCCTGCTTCGGGCTGGAACATACAGAGCAGGAGGTCATGAGCGCCTATGTGGAGGCCATGAAAAAGGAATACATCCACATCATCGGCCATCCGGATGACAGCAGATTTCCCATCGATTATGAGGTTCTTGTAAGAACAGCCAAAGAAACCCATACGCTTTTGGAGGTCAACAATTCCTCCCTGCATCCCCAGAGCTTTCGGGAGGGTGCCCGGGAAAATCTCCTCACCATGCTGGATCTTTGCCGCCAATACGAGGTTCCCGTCACCACAGGAAGCGATGCCCATATGGATGTGGATGCCGGCAATTTTTCCTTCGCCAGGGAGCTTCTTGGCTACTGCAATTTCCCCAGGGAGCTTGTAGTGACGACAGATTTTGATAAGCTGAAACCCTATTTGAACTGCAAAGAATAGAACAGGATGTGCCGCGATGATCGATAAAAAATTAGTCCCTGTGGGCGGACTGAAAAAAGAGCCCTTCTCAGGAGGACATCATGGAATGCGGTATTTTTTCCGCTCGGATGAAAGCAAGGAGACCTTTTCCGTCTTCGTCTACCCGGAGCCCTGGTCCTTCGAACAGACTGCGGAGGAAGAAAAGACCTCCGCCTCCTTTCCCATGTCGGATGAGGGCATGGATGCTGCCATTGCATGGCTTTTCGAAATGTATGAGACCCAAAAAGAGGTCTGGAATACCGCCCAGAAGAACTGCATGCATATCGTAAATGGAAAGTAAAATCTATCTTTATTTTGATTTTAGAATTTTCATAATTTCTTCCATATCTTGTCACATCCGATTCACAAATGCCTGTTATGATAAATCCATACTTACAGAAGACGATGGCTGCGGATGCAGCAGGCATGCGCGGCCATTGGACTTCGCCTAATGATTTATATTATACTTAAGACGATTGACTGAATTTTGATAGATTTCCCTTTTCTCTGAGCTGTCCGCATTGCCTGCGGCAGCTCTTTCCTTTTTCGGAACACAGAAAACGTGCAGGCTTTTTATCATCAAAGAAGCCTGCACATTCAAAATTTCAAATCCATTTTTCCTTTTCAGAACGGCAACACAGGATAGACGCAATCCTGCTTTGAACCGTTGATTCAAAGCTTTATCTGATATACCCCTGCTGATATGCCATATTCCGGTTAAACGCATACAGCTCTGCCATGGTAGCCTGGTAATAAGGCTCTACATAGAACACACCTACGATACCGAAGGTGATCCCTTCCAACAGCCGCCAGCCGAAAAAGGACAGATCCAGCACAAATACATTCCACTTCTGCCCCATCATCATCCGTCTGCTGATCGCAAATGCCTCCTGCCGGCTCATCCCCGGATTCTCTGCCAGGATATAAGGGATCATCAGATATTCATAATGCTTGATGATTCCCGGCACAACGAAAAGCAGAGACCACAGGCTGATAAACAGTCCTTTTAAAAACATCGTCACGACAATGTTCATGTACTGCCCGCCCTGAAAAGCCGAACCGACCACACCTATACCCGGATTTCCGGTCTGGTTCTCAATAAAAAAGCGGCTTCCTCCCACCAGCAGAAGATTTCCTACAAAAATCTTTACGATGATAAAAAGAAGGCTGATGATCCCGACCACCGCGGCAGCCATGAGCGCAAACATCGCAAGTGCCATGGATTCTGAGCCGCTCATATGATAGCTGCCATAATCCTGAAAGGAATCATACGCATCCGAAGCCTTTGAACCGTACCTTGAATAGGAACCTCCTGTAAAAATAGCCATGATAAGCGCCGCAACCACAGTCGGCCAGTAGTTCCTCGTAAAGGAAAGCTTTCCTCTCATCTTTAAGTCTATTCTGTTCCACATAATGAACCCTCCCTTATGCTTCATATATAGCCCTGTACAAACCTGCCGGAATCCTCTGAATCAGGATCAGGCAACATCATCTTCCCGGCAGCTCCTGACTGCTGAAATTCAGTATAACACATTCTCCGGCATCTTGAAAGCCTTATCCGCCGATAAAGCAAAGTATTTGTTACAATTCACGGCCTGACTGTCCGTGAATTTTTCCGATATATGCCAGGATCCCGCCGTCTACATACAAAATCTGTCCGTTTACAAAGTCAGACGCATCCGAAGCCAGAAATACCGCCGGCCCCATCAAATCCTCTGGATTGCCCCACCGCGCGGCAGGGGTTTTGGAAATGATAAACTGGTCAAAGGGATGCCGGCTGCCGTCGGCCTGTGCCTCCCGCAACGGCGCCGTCTGCGGCGTAGCGATATATCCGGGGCCGATGCCGTTGCACTGGATGTTGTATTCCCCGTATTCCGAACAGATATTTTTCGTAAGCATCTTCAATCCGCCCTTTGCCGCCGCATAAGCAGAAACCGTCTCGCGGCCAAGCTCACTCATCATGGAGCAGATGTTGATGATTTTTCCGTGTCCCTTTTCGATCATGTCCGGCAGAACGGCCTTGGACATGATAAATGGCGCATTCAGATCAATATCTACCACCTGCCGAAATTCCGCTGCGCTCATCTCCGTCATGGGTATCCGCTTGATGATACCGGCATTGTTTACCAGAATATCGATCACGCCCATCTCCTTTTTGATACTCTCCACCATCTCCCGCACCTGATCCTCATCTGTCACATCGCAGAGATATCCTTTGGCCTGGATTCCTTTTGCCTCATAATCCGCAAGCGCCTTATCCAGATGCTCCTGCCCCCGGCAGTTAAAGGCGATCTTCGCCCCTGCTTTGGCAAACGCCTCAGCGATGGCAAATCCAATGCCGTAAGCGCCTCCTGTTACGAGAGCCACCTTTCCTTCCAATGAAAAACTGTCTAAAATACTCATATCATTTGTCCCTCTTTCCTGCAATCTAAGACTGAATCTTACCTTTTCTCTACATCAGATCCCGGTTCGCCACCCCGTCCATGTCATCAAAATCCTGGTTTTCCCCAACCATTCCCCAGATGAAGGTATAGTTTCTGGAACCGCTTCCCGAATGGATGGACCAGCTCGGGGAGATGACCGCCTGCTCGTTTCGGATCACGATGTGCCTCGTCTCGTCCGGTTCGCCCATATAATGCATTACAAACGCGTCCTCCGGCATTTCAAAATACAGGTACACTTCCATTCTCCGGTCATGGGTATGGCAGGGCATGGTATTCCAGACGCTGCCAGGTTCCAGGCTTGTCATTCCCATGACCAGCTGGCAGCTCTCCACCTGTCCGGGTAGGATATATTTACAGATCGTGCGGTGGTTGGAATCCTCCAGACAGCCCAGCTCCACCTTGTTCTCCTCCTTCACGATCACCACGCCGTCCTCCGGCTGTCCCTCCGGCCGGATCAGGACCGTCGGATAGGAGATGTGCGCAGGCGCGCTGTTCAGATAAAACTTGGCCGGATTCTCAGGGTCTCTGCTGGCAAAGGAGATCTCCTTCACGCCCATGCCTAAGTACATGCCGTCCTTGTAGCCCAGCGTATACTCCCTGCCGTCCGCGAGGATCGTTCCCTCCCCGCCGATGTTGATCACGCCCATCTCCCGCCGGTCCAGAAAATGTTCGGTCCTGAGCTCCTCTCCTGCCTCTAATCCAATCGCCTTTTTGACCGGCATCACGCCTCCCGTAATGATCCGGTCGATGTGGCTGTACACCAGCTTGACCTCATCCGCAAAGAAAAGCCTTGGGATCAGAAATTCCTCTCTCAGTCTCTGTGTCGTGTAATGCTTTACGTCCTTCGGGGACGATGCAGTTCTCAGTTCCATCGTAAATCCTTCCTTTCTGAAAATGTTATTTTTAAGAGCTGCTTACAGCATACCATACAAAGAAACCCATTTTCCTGTGTTTTCCTATCAAAAATCTTGCAAATCTTCTACAAAACATCCTGATCTTCCATCGAAAACCACTTCCCCCAAAGCGCTTTTAGTGATATAATAAAAAAGCGAGTGAGTTGTGAGTGCTCTGTGAAAAGCACTCTTTCGTACAAAGGAGGAAGGTAGAATGAAGTTAGTGATTACGATGAGCCGCAGGTTTGGTACGGGCGCCAGCATTATTGCCAATGAGCTTTCCGTAAGGCTTGGCATCCCTGTATATGATAAGGCATCCATTGAACATAAGCTGGATGAGCATGAATACGAATCCGAGGCCGAGGCCATCCGCAGGCTGGCGGAGAGTCCCTGCATTATTCTGGGACGATGTGCTTCGAACATCCTGAAGGACCGGATGAATGTCCTCAATATCTATGTCTGTGCAGACAAAGAAGACAGGATCCGGCGTATCATGAAGCTGGAATCCCTCTCTTACGAAGAGGCAAAGGAAAAGCTGGAGCGCACCGATGAACAGCGTGCCGCCTACTATCACGAACACACAGGCAAAACTTGGGGAGATGTCAATGATTATCATATGATCCTGGATACCACCGAATTAGGGGTTGAGAATTGTGCCAATATCCTGATGCAGTATTTTGAAAAGCTGGAGTATATCTAATGTTCGATAGATACCCACGTCAAATGAATCAGGGCGTACATACTCAGATCTGTTGTTTCCCGGAAGCAAAAGACAGGGACGCATTTTGGGCGTTTCCCTGTCTTTTTTATCTGCTGTTATGTGAAATACCATGCCTTTCTATACTTCTCATTTCTGCTGTGAATCCTGCCTTCCGGCCGGATCTAAAACGCAGGCTGGTCAGTTCTCTGAATTCTCATCCTCTTCTTCGGACTGCGCATCCTCCTTGTCAGAATCCGCGTCATCTTCTTTTTCGTCGGCCGCCTTTTTATCGTCCTTTGCCTCATCGTCCTCATTCTTCGGGATGGCGATTCCCTGGTAAGCAAAGTCGATCTCCTGCCAGCGTTCTTCATTGAAACTGATCTCTGTTTCTTCCCTCCACTTCTTCAATAAGGAATCATACTGTTCGGTTTTTCGCTCTTCAATAATCTGTTCTTTCTTAGCATCGGTTGCCTCGCGATCCAGAAGGCTTGTGACTACCCCGACATACAGGCCGTCATCGGACTCCACCGCATCCGTAACCTCATTCTCTTTCAGCTGATCCGCAGCCTTCATAAAATCTGCATTCGGTACTTTGGTATTCGAATCAAAGGTCACCGTCTCCACTTCCAGGTCTGCCTCTTTTGCCGCGGCATCAATATCCTTTTCTTCACTGTCCTGCAGATCCTTTGCAAACTTCTCAGCCTTGGCCTTGAGTTCCTTTTTTTCATCATCTGACATCTCTTCGCTGTTGCCGTCCTTATCCTCTTTGGCATATTGGAAGTAGACATATTTCATACTTTTCTGTGCTGCCTCTTCATCCGGGACCTCCTCATCCACGCCTGCCTTCATAGGCACATCCATTTTTTCCTGGATGGTAGCAAGTTCCAGATATTCCTGAATATACTCTGCATGGCCGGAAACCAGTTCCTTTGCTTCCAGAGGATTATCCTCTTCAAAATCTGCCGCAGCCTTGGCAATTG
Source organism: uncultured Clostridium sp. (assembly GCA_964415625.1). GTDB lineage: Bacteria > Bacillota > Clostridia > Lachnospirales > Lachnospiraceae > Schaedlerella. The sequence goes on along the minus strand of CAYQBE010000055.1, from coordinate 6,708 downwards.
CCTTTTCTTCCTCTTCCGTCAGCGCAACATCATACTCTTCCGCATGCTGGCGCATCAGGTACAGATCCTCCAGCGTCTCGACCAGATTCCTCTTTATAGACTCCTGGTAAGTACCTCCATCCCACTGCTGCAGCCAAAATTCCGCCGGAGTATCTCCTGTCAGGTTGGTATAATATGCCTCATATCTGGATTGTACCATTCTCAGATAAAAATTTGCAACCCCGTAGGTAATCTCAGATTCTCCTACATTCCCTACTACCTCGCTGTCATCAACAGATGAACCGCAGCCCATCAGTAAAGCAGCCGCAAGCGTTCCCGCTGCTGCTGCAGCTACACATCTTTTTTTCAACAGTTTCATGTTATCCTCCTAAAGTATCTTATAAATGAAATACAGATGCAGAACCTGTCCGCACTAAATATGATTATAATCCGTTTTTCCTATTCTAACAAGCCCTTTATTGCATTTAACAGGTTTTTCACAAGTTCCAGGATATCTTCATCCTTCTCTTTCCCTGACCGATTCCGTTTCCGGTAGATAAAGTAAGGCGGATTCTCTGCCTTAAACACCAGATCTCCGCGCCATTTAGTGATCAGCTCCGGAATCTTTGCGGGCTGTACCTTCGCCTTTTCATACATCAAGAGCTTCAATTCGCCGCCCTTTTCCTCCACGCTGGTCACATAAGCCGAGTGGGCCAGTGATTTCAAAAGCGCAATCTGCAGAAGCTGCATGACCTTTTTCGGGATATCCCCGAAGCGGTCGATCAGCTCATCCACCATGTTTTCCATTTCCTCTTCATTTTCCACGGCAGCGATCCGCTTGTAGATATCCAGCTTCTGATATTCGTTGGAAATGTAGGAATCCGGGATATAGGCATCCACATTCAGGTCTACCGAGGTGCCGAAGATTTCCATGTCCAGCTCCCCTTTTTCCTGCTTCACCGCCTCGTTGAGCATCTTGCAGTACAGGTCGTATCCCACCGATTCCATATGCCCGTGCTGCTCCGCTCCCAGAAGATTTCCCGCGCCGCGGATCTCCAGGTCCCGCATGGCGATCTTAAAGCCCGAGCCCAGATCCGTAAATTCCCGGATGGCGGCCAGACGCTTCTCCGCCACCTCCTGCAGAAGCTTATCCTTCCGGTACAGCAAAAACGCGTACGCCATCCGGTTGGAACGCCCCACCCGTCCCCGGAGCTGGTAGAGCTGGGAAAGCCCAAACCGGTCCGCGTCGCGGATGATCATCGTATTGGCGTTGGGGATGTCCAGCCCGGTCTCAATGATCGTAGTAGACACCAGCACGTCAATGTCCCCGTTGATAAAATCATACATGATATTTTCCAGCTGCCGCTCATTCATCTGCCCATGGGCAAAGGTTACCGCTGCCTCCGGCACCAGCTTCTGGACGTGGGCCGCCACATCCGCGATATCATGAACCCGGTTATGCACATAATAAACCTGTCCGCCTCTGGAGAGCTCCCGTTCCATGGCTTCCCGCACCATCTCGTCATTGTATTCCATCACATAGGTCTGGATCGGCATCCGGTCCATGGGTGCCTCCTCCAGCACACTCATATCCCGGATCCCGATCAGGCTCATATGAAGTGTCCGGGGAATGGGGGTAGCCGTCAGGGTCAATACATCCACGCTTTCCCGGAGCTGCTTGATCTTCTCCTTGTGGGTCACGCCGAACCGCTGCTCCTCGTCAATGACCAAAAGTCCTAAATCCTTAAAGCCCACATCCTTGGACAGAACCCGGTGGGTGCCGATGACAATGTCCACCAGCCCCTTTTTCAGATCCTCCACCGTCTTTTTCTGTTCTGCCGGGGTCCTGAACCTGCACAGCAGATCCACCCGCACCGGAAAGTCCTTCATTCTCTGCACAAAAGTGTTGTAATGTTGCTGGGCCAGGATCGTGGTCGGAACCAGATAGACCACCTGACGGCTCTCCTGGACGGCCTTAAAAGCGGCCCGGATGGCAATCTCCGTCTTGCCGTAGCCTACGTCCCCGCAGATCAGCCGGTCCATGATTTTCGGGCTTTCCATGTCCTTCTTGGTATCCTCAATGGCCTGGATCTGATCCTCCGTCTCCTCGAAAGGAAACATTTCCTCAAATTCCTTCTGCCACACCGTATCTGCCCCGTAGATATAGCCGTCCGCCTCCTGCCTCGCCGCATAAAGCTTCACCAGATCCTTTGCAATGATCTGGACCGCAGAACGGACCTGCTTTTTCGTCTTCACCCACTGGCTGGTGCCCAGCTTGTTCAGCTTCGGCTTTGCTCCGTCCGCACCGGCATACTTCTGGATCAGGTTGAGCTGGGTTGCCGGGATATAGAGGACGCCTCCCTCAGCATAGGCAATCTTCATATAGTCCTTGGTCACCTTCTCCACCTGGATCTTCTCGATTCCGTGGTAAATGCCCAGCCCGTGGTTCTCATGAACCACATAATCCCCTGGCTTCAGCTCAGTAAAGTCCTGAATCTTCTGCCCTTCGTAGGTCTTCCGCCTCTTTTTCTTCTTCTGCCGTCCGAAGATATCGGTCTCTGAAATGACCGTAAATTTCAAAAGAGGGTACTCATACCCTTCCTCCACATGCCCGTAGGCTGCCAGGATCTCTCCCGGCTGAACCTCCCGCTCCAGGTTCTCACTGTAAAAGCTGCTCAGGTCATAGTCTCTCAGATCCTCTGCAAGACGCCTGGCCCTGGTGCGCGACCCGGACAGAAGCACCACCCGGTAGCCGCTGCGCTTCAGCCTTTTCAAATCCCTGGTCAGCATCTCAAAACTGTTATTATACGGATTCACACCCTTGCTCTGGATCCGGTAGGTCTTACGGACCAGGAAGCTTCCGCACCGGGATTCCAGCGTTGTAAAGCCGATCCCGGAAAAATGGTTCATCCGCTCCACAACCTCTTTTGAGGAAAAGATCTTCAGATTCACGGCCTCCTGCTCCATCCCGGCCTTTTCCCGGTTCCTCAGGCTCTCCTGGTATTCCTGCTCCGTTCCTTCCGCCTGTTCCAGAAGACGGACAGGTTCGTCCAGCAGGAGGATCACTTCCACCCCCGGAAAATAATCCAGAAAGGATACCATGCCCCGGGAATCTCCGGCAAGCTCTGACGCCGGATAGATCTCCACAGAGTCCAGATTCTCAATGGAACGCTGGCTTTCCACATCAAAGGCACGGATCGAATCGATCACATCTCCCCACAGCTCCAGACGCACCGGAACCTCCTCCGTCAGGGGGTAGATGTCCAGGATCCCGCCCCGCACGGCAAACTGCCCCGGGCTGTCGATCTCAGCCTCCCGGTCATACCCCATGCCCGACAGTTCCTGCTGCAGCCGTTGAAAGTCTACGCTCTCTCCGGCCTCCAGATGAATCTGCCGGTTCTGCAGCTCTTCCCGTGACGGAAGGCCGTCCAGAAAGGCATCCATCGTGGTAATGATGGCCAGCCCTCTTTTGTGCCGTTCCTCCTCCGTAAGGGCCGCGTGCTCCAGCAGAGCCCGCAGCACCTCCATACGCTGGCTGAGCAGATATTTTCCTTTGATATCCGCATGATAGAACAAAAGATCCCTGGCCGGGTAATAATACACGTTTTCATCCAGAAACCGATACTCCTCCCAGGCTTTTTTTGCTTTTTCCTCACTGGAAAAAACGATGAGTCTGTATCCATACCCATCGCCCAATTCATACATCAGATGTGTTTTTTGAGAGTTCACGCATCCTGCGATCTGCAGAAGCCCTTCCCCTTTTTTTCGTTCCTGTATAATCTCTTCATAATCCGCAAGCTCACGAAGCGGCGCCAATAAAGCTCTCACGATTCTTATTCTTCCTTCTTTTTCCGATTATACTCATTCATTGCGGCTTCAATCCTGCCCTCCATGATCGTCTCTGCCGCGCAGACTGCCATCTCATAGCCTTCTTCCATCAATTGCTGCTCCGCCTTTGAAAAATGTCCCAGCACATAATCTGCCAGATCCATCTTCGGCGGCTTCTCTCCAACACCCACTTTGATACGGGGGAAAACCTGCCCGCCGATCTGGGATATGATATTCTTGATCCCGTTGTGTCCGCCGGCGCTTCCCTTTGCCCGGATCCGAAGCTGTCCCGTGCCCAGGCTGACATCGTCATAGACCACCACCAGCTCCCGGGTCACATCCACCTGGTAAAAATTGACCAGGCTGCGGACACTCTCCCCGCTCAGGTTCATAAATGTCTGCGGCTTCGCCAGGATCACCTTCTTTCCCTGGATCATCCCTTTTCCGATCAGCGCCCTGTGCTTCTTTATATTTACAGAAATATTATATTTTTCGGAAATCCGATCTATAACCTCAAACCCCGCATTATGTCTGGTTCCTTTATACTCCCTCGAGGGATTGCCCAGTCCCACAATCACAAACATCTAGACTTACACCTCCATTTTTCTTTCCGTACGGATGTCCAAATCCCTCTTTGCAACGATCCAGTGCCGAAATACACATTCCTGCGCCGAACCGTTCTCCCTTTTCCTATTCCAGACACCCCACAAAGGTATATTTCCCTCCTCTTTGTCATACACTATAAAAAATGCACTTTGGGAGGTTACTTTCATGAGTTCCAAAACCAAGATCATAGTTCTGCATATGAAAGAAATCATTTACACTGCCATATTCGCCGCACTCGGCATCCTGCTCATCATCCTGCTGGTCGTCATGTTCCGGCCCGGCGGAAAAAAACAGCCCACAGATACCCATGCGGAGAAACAATATACCCCCGGAATCTATACCTCTGCCCTCACACTCAATAACACCAATCTGGAGGTAGAGGTATCTGTAGATGAATCCCGCATCAACTCCATCCGATTCTCCAATCTGGATGAGAGTGTCACCACGATGTTCCCGCTGATCCAGCCGGCCATCGAGGATATTGCAGAACAAATCTACAAAACACAGTCTTTGGAAAATATTACACTATCCGAACAGTCTCCGTATACATCCCAGGTCATCCTGGATGCCATTTCCGAAACCGTAGAAAAAGCCGCAGTCGATTAGGCTGCGACTTTTTTCTGCTGCCTTTTACCACAAACGGAGACCTCCACACTTCGTTCCTCAGCCTTCGACGATCAGATACTGCCCGTTCGGCAATGGGAACACCTCGGACGCCTCTTCCAGTTCATCCTTGCCCATACTGTTTACATCAATCCCGTTTTCATCAAGATATTCTCTTACATCATCCAGCGTATCTACGACAACCGCCATGCAATCCTCCAGAAACGCTTCCGCCTCTTCGATCGTACCGGCAACCGGCTCATCAAATAACTGAGACTGTCTTTCCAGAAATGTCAACAGACATTCCTCACTATATTCACCCATGTTCTTTAACCTCCCTATTCCCTGATCAGTTTTATGACCTCTTCCGGAGAGTCGGCAATATCACCGGCACCGGCCTCCTCAAGAACCGCACGGCTCCGGAACCCCCATGTCACACCGATGGTCCTCATGTGTGCATTGGTTCCCGTTGCAATGTCTACCTCCGAGTCCCCGATATATACGGTCTCCTCCGGGTCTATCCCCAGTTCCTCCGCGATCTGCAGAGCCGCTCTCGGGTCCGGCTTGCGGGGTATGTTCTCCTTTTGCCCCTGGATCTGCCGAAACACCCCTCTGCCGAACACAGCCTCCACCACATGAACTGTCTGCCGGTGGGGCTTATTCGAAAGCACCGCCAGCTCAAGCCCTTCCTGCTTCATGGCTGCGAGCATCCCGGGAATTCCCTCATAAGGTACTACATGATATGTGCAGTTGGCGTCAAATATACGTCCATATATCCGCATCGCCTCATCAATCCTGCCCGTATCCGCCTCTCCTGCCGCGAGAAGCGACCTCTCCATCAGTACACGGGCTCCGTTGCCGACAAACCAACGGCACTGGTCTGCCGTCACCGGCAGAAGACCCATCTCCTTCAAGGTCTCATTCACGGAAAATGTGAGGGATTCCAACGTATCGGTCAGTGTTCCATCCAAGTCAAAAATACAAAGTCTATACATGGCAGATCATACCCTTCTTTTTATATAGATAATCATAGTATGAAGCCATGGAAATTTCAACTAAAATTTTTCTTTTTTTTCAATTTCCTATTTTTTTCGTGTTGATTCGCAAAAACCTATTTCCCCAGAAGGTACTGCCGCATCACCTTCAATGCGTTTTTCTCCAGCCGGCTGACCTGTGCCTGGGAGATTTTGATCTCTTCCGCCACCTCCATCTGGGTCTTGCCTTCAAAAAAGCGCAGGCGGATGATATAGCGTTCCCGCTCGTTGAGCCGTTCCATGGCCGCTTCCAGGGATAATTCCTCGATCCAGTTCTCTTCCCTGCTTTTCTTATCGCTGACCTGGTCCATCACATACAGCGCGTCTCCCCCGTCACTGTACACGGGCTCATACAGACTCATCGGCGCCTGGATGGCATCCAGCGCAAAGACAATATCCTCCTTGGCGATCCCGATCTCCTCCGCGATCTCCTGCATGGTCGGCTCCTTCATGTATTTGCGCATATAGCCTTCCTTGGCATAAATGGCCTTATAGGCCGTATCCCGCAGGGATCGGCTGACACGGATCGAATTGTTGTCCCGAAGATACCTCCGGATCTCCCCTATGATCATGGGAACCGCGTAAGTAGAAAATTTCACTTCCCGGTCAGGGTCAAAGTTATCCACCGCCTTCATCAGCCCCACGCATCCGATCTGAA
>CAYQBE010000054.1:0-29669 GCA_964415625.1 uncultured Clostridium sp. | reverse complement strand
TTGGAGAGGTGAAAAATGTTAAAGCATCAGGATTTGATTTCCAAAATGAGTCTGGAAGAGAAATGCTATCTGTTCTCCGGCAAAGACTTCTGGCAGTCCAGGAGCGTTAAACGCTTAGGAATCCCAAACATGGCTTTATCGGACGGCCCCCACGGCCTCCGCAAGCAGGAAGGAGCAAGCGACCAGTTAGGTCTGAACGGAAGCGTCCCGGCTACCTGTTATCCTACGGCGGCGACCATGGCCAACAGCTGGGATCCGGAATTAGGGGAGGAGATCGGAAGGTATCTGGGCAATGAGGCCGCGGAGCAGGAGGTGGCCGTTTTACTTGGCCCGGGGATGAATATTAAGAGAAGCCCCTTATGCGGGCGGAATTTTGAATATTTTAGTGAAGACCCTTACCTGGCGGGCAAGATGGCGGCAGGGTATATCCGGGGGATCCAGGAGAACGGGGTGGCGGCGTGCCCAAAGCACTTTGCGGCCAACTCCCAGGAGCTGCGGCGTATGGCAAGCGATTCCGTGGTGGACGAGCGGACGCTTCGGGAAATCTATCTGGCCGGGTTTGAGATCGCGGTCAAGGAAGCACATCCGAAGTCCATCATGACCTCCTACAACCAGGTAAACGGGGTCTATGCCAATGAAAATACACATCTCCTGCAGGAAATCCTCCGGGACGAGTGGGGATTTGACGGCTTTGCAGTGTCAGACTGGGGCGCGAGCAACGACCATGTGGCAGGCGTGGCGGCAGGCTCCCATCTGGAGATGCCTACCACCGGGGGCGATTCGGACGAAGAACTGATCTGTGCGGTACAGGACGGGAAGATTTCGGAAGAACTGTTAAACCAACGGCTGGATGAATTGCTGGATGTGATCTTCTCCACCCACAAGGCCGTGGAGGAGGGGAAATCCAAGGGCTTTAGCAGGGAGCAGCGCCAGGCCATGGCCCAGAAAGCCGCGGAGGAAAGCATTGTTCTGTTAAAAAATGAGGAAAAAATATTGCCTCTGCTCCCCAATACACGGGTGGCGGTCATCGGCGACTTTGCAAAGAATCCGCGCTATCAGGGAGCAGGTTCTTCTGTCGTGAACCCGACAAAGCTGGAAAGCGCCATGGAAGTGATCGGAGGGTTCCCGCTGCATGTGGAAGGTTACGCGCAGGGGTACCACCGTACCGGCCCGGCAGATCCGGCGCTGGAAAGGGAGGCCGTGGAGCTTGCAAAAAAAGCAGACGTGGTGCTTTTGTATATCGGACTGGACGAGATCTCTGAATCAGAGGGGCTGGACAGGCCGAATATGAAGATGCCGGCCAGCCAGGTACAGCTATTGGAACTGATTTCGGAGGCAAACCCAAATGTGGTCGTAGTGATGTCCGCCGGTTCCGCGGTGGAGATGCCGTGGCTGAAAAACTGTAAAGCAATGATCCATGGGTATCTCTGCGGACAGGCAGGGGCAAAAGCCATGCTCCGGGCAATCATGGGAGAGGTCAATCCATCCGGAAAACTGAGTGAGACCTATCCGCTGGAGTACGAAGACGTTTCCTCCGCGCCCTATTTCCCGTCCAAGGAACGGACGGCGGAATACCGGGAGGGGCTTTATGTGGGATACCGCTATTTTGAGACGGCGGATGTCCCGGTGCTGTTCCCGTTTGGCTATGGACTGAGCTATACCACATTTGCTTACAGCAACCTGAAAGTGGATACGGAAAAAGCAGCCTTTAATATTACCAATACCGGCGATATGGACGGGGCGGAGGTCGCCCAGATGTATGTCAGCGCAAAATGCAATGGGGTCTACCGACCGAAGAAGGAATTAAAGGGATTTCAGAAGGTGTTCCTGAAAGCCGGGGAGACAAAGAGGGTGGAGATTCCCATTACCCGTGAGGCATTCCGCTATTTTAATGTGAATACCAATAAATTTGAGGTGGAGAGTGGGGAGTACGAGATTTTGATCGGTTCCAACGTGGCGGATATCCATCTCTCGGAAACCGTGGACGTGGTCGGGACAGAAGCGCCGCTTCCCTATAATAATGAGAGGCTCCCTCATTATGCGTCGGGAGATGTGAAGAAGATCCCAGATGCGGAATTCGAAGAACTTCTGGGGCACAAGATTCCCAATGGAAAGTGGAGCGGGCAGCTTGACAGAAATGACGCCATGTGCCAGATGTATTACGCGAAGAGCGGCCTGGCGAGGCTGATCTATAAGATCATGACCAATATGCTGAACAAGAGCATGGCGAAGGGAAAACCGAACCTGAACCTGATGTTTAATTACAATATGCCGTTCCGCGCGATCGGGAAGATGGCAGGCGGGATCGCCAGCCAGGAGATGGTGGACGGAATTGTGGTTATCGTGAACGGGCATTTCTTCAAAGGGTTCGGACAGGTGATCGGAGGGTTCTTCCGGCAGAGGAAAGTCCAGAAAAAAGCAAAGCAGATGGAATAGGAGGAAGGCAAATGCGGAGCATTTTTTAAAATGCCTTCCGACGACATGCCCTCGAACCAAAGGTGAGGGGGCGCTACATTGTAAATAGGAGGGAGAGAGATTATGAAGGAAAATGCATTTACAAAATGGTGGGCAGGATTTGCCGCAAAGCATCCCGGCGCTGCAAAATGGATCCGTGAGGGCGGCCTGTTCTTCCTGTTCAGCAACCTGGTGACTGTATGGCAGTATATCTTGATCCAGTTCCTGCCGGGGGCATTCTCAGCCTATCAGGATGTGGAATGGATGTGGCCGGGAATCCGGATGAACCTGTTCGGCGCGAATTTTACGTTCAACGTATTGGGCTACAGCGTGGCGGACGGCGGCCTTGCCTACTTTATCGGCTATCTGATCGCAACCTTTACCGCACAGTGCATCAATTTCCCGCTGCAGAGGAACATCACGTTCCGGAGCCATGGGAAGATCCCGCCGCAGATCGTGGGATATTTCTTCGGCTGGGTGGGCGTGACCCTGGTAGTCAATTCCATCAACAGCATCTGGGTCGGCGTAGCCGGGACACTGGGGGTACCGGATTTCATTTACAACATTATCACGACAGTCCTGACCGGCGGGGTGTCCATGGTGATCTTCTTTGTGGTCAATAAGATCATCTTCCCGGAGGGAGAGGCGAAGAAAGAGGAAAAGAAGTGAATCGCTATCAAGAGGCTATACATAGAAAAACGGCATGGCGTGTGTACATATAGAGGAACAGAGAGGAGAGAAAAAAGATGAAATTTGAGAAGAAGGCAGTTATTTTCGATCTGGACGGGGTGATCTGTTTTACGGACAAATACCATTACCGGGCATGGAAGGCTCTGGCGGACAGGCTGGGAATCTATTTTGATGAAAAGATCAATGATCGGCTGCGCGGGGTCAGCCGTATGGCGAGCCTGGAGATTGTGCTGGAAAAAGCGGAGAAGTCCTATACGCAGGAGGAAAAGGAAGCCTTTGCAGAAGAAAAGAATAACCTGTATAAGGAACTTCTGAAAGATATGACAGAGGCGGACTTAAGCGAAGAAGTCCGTACCACTCTGGAAGAGCTCAGAAAGAGAGGGTACAAGCTGAGTATCGGCTCATCCAGCAAGAATACCAAATTCATTCTCGGCCAGCTTGGGTTAGTCGATTTCTTTGACGCCATTGCGGACGGGACAGATATTACCAATTCGAAACCGGATCCGGAGGTGTTCTTGAAATCAGCGGAGAAGCTGGGGATCGAACCGTCAGATTGCGCGGTGGTGGAGGATGCCAAGGCAGGCATTGAAGCCGCAAAAGCAGCGGGCATGACGGCGCTGGCCCTGTTTGGGGATGCGAAAGAGTGTGGGGAAGAGGACTATAACCTGACCGGCTTTGCCGATCTGCTGAATGTGCTTTGACTTGTCAGATGTAGGGAACTGTAGGAAAATAACTTGTGCAGATTGCGCAGGATATTTCTTCGAGTGTGCAGGTCAAAAAACGTAGGTGTAGTGGGCTACATCGAGGCTTTTTGACCTGTGCAATCGGAGAAATAGACAGTCAAAATGCATAAGTTATTTCCATACAGTTCCTAAATGTGCAGCAGCACGGTTTTTGCGGATAGATGAGCAGGCCGGGCGCACATCAGGGCATCTGGCGGCGCAGGCAGAATCATTTATGAGACAAATAAAAGGGCAGCGGATCAGGCTATTCACAGCCGTCCGCTGTCTTTGAGTATATATAGCAATGTAAAGTAACGTATGAAAAAAGATACGGGAATTTGCTGCTTAAATTGGTTACATATATCAGGAGGATAAAAAGATGGCAATGGATTATAGCAAAATCGGGAATTGGATTCTTAAGGAGGATTGTTTTGACCCGGAGCATCTGGGCAAGTGTGAGGCAGTCATGAGCCTGGGAAACGGATATCTGGGGCTTCGCAGCGCGACGGAAGAAAAATACCTGAATGAGACAAGGAATCTGCTAATCAACGGGACATTTAACAAATTCGACCCGTCCGCAGTTACAGAGCTGCCCAACGCGGCAGATATGACTGCCATAGAGATCCGGATCAACAAGGAGCGTTTTACCCTGGAGCAGGGGACGATCGATTCCTACGGCAGGGAACTGAATATCAGGACCGGGGAGCTGAAAAGGGAGATCGTATGGACGTCCCCAAAGGGAGATCAGATTGCAATGGATTTCCGAAGGGTGGTTTCTTTGGAAAGGCTCCATGATTATGCAATACAGGTAACGCTGACTCCGCTGTCCGGGGATATCAGCGTGGACATCAAGTCCGGCATCGACGGACGCGTGACCAACACCGGGGCGCAGCATTTCACGGACGGGGACATGCGCTTTTATGAAGGGAAGTACATCCAGTATGTGCCGAAGACGACCCAGTCCAACATCGCGTTTATATTGAATACCACCCATAAATTCTGGCTGGACGGTACGGAACTGGACATCCCGGCGCAGTTAAATATGGATCTGCGCAAAGTATACGGAGGCTACCATGCGGAAGTGAAGAAAGGCAAGTCCCTGCGGATCGAGAAATACTGCAATGTATATACATCCAGGGATTTTGACATGCAGGGAAAGACCGTGGCGGATATCCAGGCTCTGTCACTGGAACAGGTCAGGGAACTGGCGGGGATCGGTTATACGAAGCTGGCGGAAGATACTGCCGCAGCGTGGGAAAAACAGGTCTGGAACAAAGTGCCGATTACGATTGAAGGAAATGAATATGACAATTTCGCCATCCATTTCGCGCAATACCATCTGCGCCTGATGGTTCCGGCCCATGACAACCGGATGAACATCGGTGCAAAGGGATTGTCCGGGGAAGGATACCGGGGACACTGCTTCTGGGATACGGAAATTTTCCTCCTGCCCTATTATATCTTTACCCAGCCGGAGACAGCGCGCAAGCTGGAGGAGTACCGTTACCTGTCCCTGCCGGGGGCGCACAAGAAAGCGGAGCGCAACGGATACCAGGGGGCCATGTTCCCATGGGAGTCCGCATGGTTGGACGACGGGGAAGTGACGCCGGAATATCAGGGCGTGGATATCGTGACCGGGCTGCTGATCAAGGTATGGTCAGGATTCATCGAGCAGCACATCACGGCGGACGTGGCATTTGGCGTATGGCAGTATTATACCATCACCGGGGATCAGGATTACATGGACAAATACGGATATGAGCTGATCTTCGACACCGCCCGCTTCTGGGTATCAAGGCTTGAAGACAAGAACCGCCAGATCCATGAGACGGTCAATGAACAGGGCGTCACGGAGTTTACGGAAACCGTCACCGAAGACGGACTGTACCATATCTGCGACGTGGTGGGTCCGGACGAGTATAAGGAACACAAGACGGACAACGCGTTTACCAATTATCTTGCGGTCTGGAACATGAAGAAAGCAATGGAGTATCATGATCTTTTGAAGGCGGAAAAGCCGGAATTGTTCCAAACTCTGGATCAGAAACTGGAACTGGGGCGCTGGTATCAGGAATGGAAGGAAAAAGCGGACAAGGTCTTCCTGCCAATCCCCAATGAGTGTAATGTGCTGCCCCAGGATTCGACGTATCTTACTTTGAAGGATATTGACCTGTCCAAATATATGGCGCAGGATTTTGTGGGCGGGATCTTCCGGGATTACAACCTGACCCAGATCAACCAGATCCAGGTGTCCAAGCAGGCAGACGTACTGGTGCTGTTCTTCCTGCTGGAGGATCTGTTCCCGCAGGAAGTGAAGAAAGCGACCTGGGCCTATTACTCTGCAAGGACGACCCATGATTCGTCCCTGTCGCTCTGCACCCATGCAGTGCTGGCGGCGGATATGCGGGAAAAGGATGAAGCATACCGGCTGTTTAAGAAATCTACGGAAATCGACCTGGGGCCGGTGATGACGACTTCCAACGCAGGAATCCATACGGCATCCTTCGGCGGGATCTGGCAGGGCGTGGTCTATGGGTTCGGGGGCCTGCGCATGCTGGGCGGGAAGCTCCGGATCAACCCGTTCCTTCCGGACGAATGGACGAAGCTGAATTATAACGTGATCTGGCATGGACAGAACCTGAACGTCTGCGTGACCCATGAAGAGGTTACGGTGAAAAACCTGACAGGGACAGAGGCTGTGGAACTGGAATTATGCGGGCAGACCGTGCAGGTGGAACAGGAAGCGACGGCAGCCATTCCGGAATAGAGGCGGAGCAGGCAAGCAAGGAGCTGTAAAGATTCATTTTTAGCAGCTCCTTATTTTATAGAAGGAAGTGTATCAGATGGAAACATATATATTTGGAATAGACATCGGCGGGACAACAATCAAGCTTGGCTTGTTTTATTCCGAAGGGAAACTGCTTGAGAAATGGGAGATTCCGACCCGGACGCTGGAAAAGGGAGCCTATGTGCTCCCTGATGCGGCTGATTCTATCAAAGCAGCCATGAAAAGACACGGGATCACGGAAAAACAGGTAGAGGGAATCGGGATCGGAGTACCCGGGCCGGTAGATGAAAATAATACGGTTCATGGCTGTGTCAACCTTGGCTGGGGAGAGTTCAATATCCGGGAACGTATGAAAGAACTGCTCCCGGAAATCCCTAATGTGAAAGCAGGAAATGACGCCACTATAGCAACGCTGGGCGAATTGTGCTTCGGCGGCGGCAGGGGGAATGGCAGTGCGGCCATGTTCACGCTGGGAACCGGAGTCGGGGGCGGGATCGCCATTGCGGGTAAGACGTTCTGCGGTTTCCACGGCGGAGCCGGGGAATGGGGGCATATCGTACTGAATCCCCAGGAAAAGGATCTCTGCAACTGCGGGAAACACGGATGCCTGGAGCAGTACGCGTCCGCTACCGGACTCGTGCGGGTTGCAAAGCAAATGTTAAAAGAAAGCGGCCAGTCTTCCAGGCTTCGGATGAAGGAGCGGATCACGGCCCGGGATGTCTGCGACCTTGCGAGGGAGGGAGATTCTCTTGCGGAAAAGGCCCTTGGCCAGTGCTGCGATTATCTGGGAAGGGCCATGAGCTATGTGGCCTGCGCCGTGGATCCGGAAGTCTTTCTGATCGGCGGTGGGATGAGCAGGGCGGGAGCCGTCCTTCTGGATGGGATCCGCAGAAGCTATAGAAGATATGCGTTCCACGTCTTGAGAGATACTCCGATCATGGGGGCTGAACTTGGAAATGACGCAGGAATTTACGGATGTGTAAAAATGGTGCGTTTGGACGGTCAGGTATAAATATTTTGTTGACAGGTGTATCTAGCTGGTTAATAGATCGAAGCTTTTTTATATGTTAATATTAAAAAAAGCCATTACCACAGGGAAATAGATTATGATCAAAAGATTTCCCAATATTTCATGTGCGATTACCATCGGTAATGTGTTGCGGGTCAATGGTAGAAAGGGAAGGGAGAAAAAGGAATGGGTATTATGGAGGAAAGACAAAAAAAGCTGACCCGAAAACGGTGGTTGATTCTAACTGCCAGCTGCCTGATCAATCTGTGTATCGGCTCTCTGTATGCATGGAGTGTTTTTGCGGCACCTATGGCAGAATATTTCAACTCTGTTCATGGAGGGACTCTGACGACTGCCGACCTGGCAATCGTATTTACCGTGGCAAATTCGGTCGGGCCGATCACACTGATCTCCGGCGGATTCATCAACGACCGGCTGGGTCCCCGGTGGGTGATCGCGGCAGGCGGCGTGATCTTCGGAGGAGGGATGTTCCTTTCCGGTATGGCTGAAGGATTGCCCTTGCTGCTGACAGGATACGGATTGGGCTGTGGGCTTGGAATGGGTCTGGTGTACGGCTGTACCATTAGCAACTCGGTCAAATTTTTTCCGGATAAGCGAGGGATGATCGGCGGAATCGCAACCGCTTCCTATGGGATCAGCTCTGTGTTGATTCCGCCTGTAGCAAATATGCTGATCAACCAGGCAGGAGTTTTGGCTGCATTCAAGCTCCTTGGAATTGCATTTCTTATTATTATCTGTGGAGGCTCGTTTTTCATTGAAAAATGTCCGGAAGGCTTTGTGCCGACAGGTTTTCTTCCGGAAAATAACAGCAGAAATTCCGAGGCAGGGGATAGTGAGGCTGCGGAAAGTATGGACAAGGATTGGAAGGAAATGCTGAGAGAGCCTGTATTTTATGTCATGATTCTGATGCTGACCTGCGGGGCGGTGTTTGGGCTGATGACGATTTCTCAGGTGTCACCCATCGCTCAGACTATGATCGGAATGTCGGCGGCATCTGCAACAGCAGCTGTTTCAATCCTGGCGCTTTTCAATGCGGCCGGAAGAGTTCTGGCCGGGTATATATCCGACGTGATCGGACGGATCAATACACTGGCGATTATGCTGGTCATGGCAATCGGCGGTCTGCTGCTTTTGAGTACGGCAGGCGAAGGGGATGTCAGCCGGTTCTTCATTGGCGTGTCAGTTGTAGGTCTGTGCTTCGGGGCATTTATGGGCGTGTTTCCGGGATTTACAGCAGACCAGTTCGGGACAAAGCACAGCAGCGTGAATTATGGGATCATGTTTATCGGATTTGCGGCGGCAGGTTATGTAGGGCCGACGATCATGAGTACGGTATATGGACAGACAGGAAGCTATGTGCCGGCATTCTGGATTGCTATTGGATTGGCGGCTGCAGGGCTGACGCTGACGGTTATATATCGGAAGATGCAGAATTAAGAGGGGCTTGGGAAACAATCATAACCGGGCATGCGAGATCGGAAGGCCTGATTCTGGTCACAAATAATACCAGAGAGTTCCTCCGGGTGCAAAATCTGGAGGTGGAGGACTGGGCAATCAAATAAGGCGGAGAAGAAAGCATCTGTCAGGAAAAATCTGGCAGATGCTTTCTTTTTATGCCATTGTATGCAGAAAGGCTGCCAGTGGCAGGCTTTCTGTATATGGAACAGTACAAGATGGGGAGAGGAGATTAAGGAAGTAAAAACAAATTTATAATATTTTATACAATTATACAATATTTTACCTCGCTTATATGTTATTTTTAATTTATCAGATCTGAAAAAACGTAATAGGAGCAGGGGATTGTACAAAACGTGTTTTGGTAAAGCTGTTCTGTGCAGTTCCCGGAAAGAAAAAGGAGGACGAATGATAAGTAAGAAACCGTTGGGGAAGGACGAATGGGAAATAGGAGATTATGAGTGACCGGAGGGAATGTTGGGCCGTCTCCGGTATTCGTTCGGCGTGACTCCAAATTGCTTTTTAAATACATTCTGGAAATAGGCCTGGCTGGAAAAGCAGAGATAACTGCTGATCTCACTGAGGGATTTGTCCGTGTATGCCAGCAGCGATCTCGCTTCTTCCAGCTTGCAGCGCATGATAAACTCATTCATCCCGAAACCCAGTTCTTTTTTGAAGCAGCGCGAGAGATGAGAGCGGCTTTTTCCGATATAAGCTGCCACATCTGAGGTAGAGATTGCCTGGTTGGTATGCTGCTTGATATACTGGATGCACTTATAAATATCCGAAGTGGCGTCATGGGGGATCTGCGCCTGAGCCACGCGGCGCGTAAAATCCAGCAGCATGTTGTACTGCAGTTGATAAAGGGCTTCTGCGTTCTGGAGCTTTTCGCTTTCCTGAATATAGACGTCGCTGAGCTGATAGGCGGATTCAATGTCAAGGCCGCCCTCGATCGCGCAGCGGGTCGCGAGGGTGACCGATACGATCATGATATTTTTTGCCTGACGCAGGGTATTGTCCGCAAGCTGCCCTGCCTGTATGGAGAAGGCGTTGGAGAAAAAGTTTTTCAGCCCCTCCACATTTCCGCTGCGGATATGGTCCAGATATAACTGTTCATAATGGTAGGTATTGTGGAACTGCTCCATCTCTTTGGCATCGTAGCTTTGCGCCGAGTGCAGGGAAGCCACAGAAGCGTTTCCTGTGTCAGCGTATACGTTCAGATAGGCATCAATGTCAATTACATCATTCCATAATTCCTGATAGAACAATGCGAGAAAATGGCAGAACTGATGAAAGGAGTAGATCGGCGTAAACTGATAGAGCTCCGTAAGCTGTTCTTTGTACTCCAATGAAATCGAGTATTCTTTCATGATATTCCGGACAGACGCCGGGGAGGGAAGAATACTGATCACAGGGCCGATCAAAACCATCTGTCCTGTTTTTGGATTCTGCACAAGGCCGATATAATGAAATTCTTTTGTGATAAGATAGGCGACTGCCTGCCCTTTGGAAGTGAGTTCGGGCAGATGCGGCGCGGCAAGGTCAAAAGGAAATCCGGTGTCAGGCAGTATCAGCCGCAGTTCCCTGTCTTTATAGTAGTGTATTGGCAGATAGGTACAGTTGTAAAGTGTCCGGCAGAACGAATAAATGGAATCCATAATGACCTCCTGTAAGTGATATTTGAAACAATTTTATAACATTTCACACATAATTGCAATACAGATTCCCCTCTGAAACGTAAAATACACATATACATAATTCACAGGAGGTAATAAAGAAAATGGCAAAGAAACCGTTAGGAAAAGATCAGTTTGGCGTACAGAAGGTGATGCGCGGGGGCGATTATTTTGCAGATGCGATGGGGCAGTTCGCGTTGAATGCGATCAACGGCATGGTCGGGCAATTGACCTATTTTTATACGGACAAGGCGGGCCTTGCGGCGGCCATGGTGGCGACCGTATTCATGGTTACAAAGATCATCGACGCATTTACGGACATTATCATGGGGAACATTATAGACCGCACAAAGCCGGGAAAGGAACGCTACCGGCCATGGCTCCTGAAAATGTCCGTACCTGCGGCATTATTGATGCTGATGCTGTTCACTGTGCCGCAGGGAAATTCTACGCTACAGATCGTCTATATGCTGGTTACAAATCTGCTGATGACCTCTGTAATTTATACTGCGATCGCAATTCCATATGCATCCTTGCAGGTCGTGCGGACGAACAGTTCCGAGGAACGCGGCAAGATGGGCGTATACCGTGCGCTGGCAGGCTATGTTCCGGGAATGGCTATTGTGCTGGCAGTGATCCCGGTCACCAACGCCCTTGGCGGAACGCAGAGCGCGTGGATCAAATTTGCGGCGGTCGTAGCGCTCATTGTCCTGCTCTGCCTGCTGTTCTGTTATAAGAAAAGCAGGGAAACCGCAACTGCGGATGACGCTGCTGCAGCAGTGCCGGAGGAAAATGAATTTGATGAGGCAATCTCCTTAGGCGAAGCCGTTAAAAAACTTTTCATGAATAAATACTGGGTTCTGGCGCTGCTCATGGGATTGATGTCCAATGTCACCTATGGCCTGGCAAATTCATCAGGTACCTATTACTGTAAATGGATTTACGGGGACGACAATCTTGTGGCAATACTCGGAGCAGTGGGCATGATACCGACGATCCTCGGATTTGCACTGGTTGGCCCCATGAACAAAAAGCTGGGAGTCGTAAAGACGCTGCGCGTATGCTTTTTGATGGGGACGATAGCCACGGCTTTAAGGCTTCTGAATCCGACTCATTTCTGGTACAACACGATTCTCGGATTGGTGGGGTCGTTCGCAAACATTCCGATGATGTGCCTGCTGGGCGTTACGACGGCCATGGCGATCGACTACAACGCATACAAATATGGAAACAGGATGGTGGCGTCCTCCCAGAGCGCGGTGGGCTTTGGCGGCAAGGTGGGGAATGGCCTCGGCGTGTCCGTGATCGGCTGGTGCCTTGCGATCGCACACTACGACGCGACGGCCACCGCTGCAACAGCAGCGACAAGGCAGGCAATCTATGCGTTCAATATTTATATTCCGCTTTTACTGTTCGCAGGGATGTTCCTCTGCGCCATGAAATTTGACCTGGAGGAAAAACTGCCGGAGATCCGGGCGGAACTGGAAAAGCGCAAGGCGCAGAAATAATATCATGTGAGGATAAGGCCTGCCGCAGGTATGGGACACGAACCGAAAAAGCACAGGGAGCAGAAATAATACTGTGTGATGATAGGGCCTGCGGCAGATATGGGACACGAACCGAAAAAATGCAAGATGCAGATAATACAGCAAAAAATAATACACAGGAAGGAGAAAAACAGATGTATCAGATCAAAAATATTCAATGTGAGCACAGGGACAGGCCTCTGGCGGTTACCGTACAGAAACCGAGATTTTCATGGGAATGGGACGCGGATGAAAACAATGTTTATCAGAGTGCATACCAGATCCTTGTACAGAAGGAAGACGGAACCATTGTCTGGGATAGCGGAAAAACAGCAGGCAGGGATTCAACGGACATTGAATATGCGGGACAGCCGCTGGAATCCGGATGCAGATATCTCTATCAGATCACGGCATGGGATCAGGACGGAAGGGAAGTAAAAAGCGGGCAGGAATATTTTGAGACAGCATTTCTGAGCGGGGAAGACTGGAAAGCAGGGTGGATCGAGCCAGTCCCCCTACCCCAGTTGGAAAAGAACCCGCTGGAAGAAGCAGAAAAGACATGGATGGAAGTACTCGGCGCCATGATGCGCGGGGAAAATCCGGAGATCATCTCCGATGAGGCGAACCTGCGTGCGCAGCCGCTGGAACCCTACGATCCTCCGGTGCGGATGCGCAGGGTATTCCGGGTGGAAAAGGAGGTTCGGCGGGCACGGCTTTCTATTACGGCGCACGGCATTTATGAGGCAAAAATAAACGGAAAACCGGTGACAGACTCCGTATTGAATCCGGGATTTACGACCTATGACAAACGGCTTAAATATCAGGTGTTTCCGGCGGAAACGATTTTGCAGCAGGGGGAGAACGCCATTGCAGTCACGATTGCAGACGGCTGGTACAAGGGAAAGATTGCCCTTGGGAGGGGCTGTGAGTACGGTGAAGTGCCTGGACTCCTGCTGCAGTTGGAAATGGAATATGAAGACGGCACGAAGAACGTCCTGTGCTCCGATGAACAATGGAGTTATTCCTTTGACGGGCCTGTCCGCACGGCGGATCTGTTTCTCGGACAGACAGTAGACGCCAGGATGGACGACGGGGATCCCTCGCTGTGTACCTATGACGCGCATGCGTGGAAGGAAGTGTGCTGGAAACAGGAGCCCGGCCCGGACTTGGATGCGCAATGCTCACCGCTGGCAAAGGTATTTGCCGAGATTCCGGCACAGCGGGTATGGACCGCCCCCAACGGGGATACGCTGGTGGATTTCGGACAGAATATGGCAGGCGTGATCCGGGCGGAGATTCATGGACAG
Source organism: uncultured Clostridium sp. (assembly GCA_964415625.1). Lineage (GTDB taxonomy): Bacteria > Bacillota > Clostridia > Lachnospirales > Lachnospiraceae > Schaedlerella. The sequence continues at coordinate 16,021 of CAYQBE010000054.1, read as the reverse complement.
GCAGGCGAAGAGATCACGTTTGAGCACGGGGAGACCTTGGACAAGAACGGCAATTTTACCTATGCATTTGAGGGGGATGAGACAAGGGCGCAGAAGGACTGCTATATCTGCGCCGGAATCGGGCGGGAAGTGTTTTCGCCTCAGTTTACCTATCATGGATTCCGCTATGTGCGTGTAAGGGGAGGGCAGAACTGGACGAAGGAACAGTTTACGGCGCTTGCAGTGAGCACGGAAAATCCCGTTACAGGAAGTTTTTCCTGCTCGGATGAACGGCTGAACCAATTGCAGCACAATATTTATTGGAGCCAGCGTTCCAATAATATCACGATCCCGACAGACTGTCCGACCAGGGAAAAAGCAGGATGGACCGGGGACGTGGTGGTATACGGGGCAACCGCGCTTTACAATCAGGATATGACGGCGTTCTATGAGGACTGGCTGAAAAGCATCCGCCTGGAACAGACAGAAAACGGCCATGTGCTCAATACCGTGCCGCTCATTAAAAACTATATCCAGCAGAACGAGGCGGGGTCATTAGGCTGGGGGGACGTCATCCTGACGCTTCCGCTGCAGCTGTATCACCTCAAAGGGGATCTCCGTGTCCTGGAGGAAAATTACCCAGCTATGGAACGCTGGATGGAAGCCATGAAAAAGAGTGCGTATGAGCTGCCTACAGCGAACCCCATGGGTGCGGTCACAGAGGAACAATTTGCGTCCATGTCTAAGCGGCAGCAGGATAACCAGCGTTATCTGATCAATACCGGGTTCCACTTTGGGGACTGGCTGGTGCCCAGCGTAAAAAATGCGGAAGGATTTTCCGACGGGCCGGCATCCTCATTCCTGACAATGAACTATGTGGATACCGCGCTTCTGGCCGCAGACGCGGATATGTTTGCGGAAGTTTCAGAGCTGCTGGGATATCAGGAGAAAGCAGAAGCCGCCCGCGCATATGCAGGGAGGGTGCGGGAGGCCTTCTATGAAGAATATGTGGATGGGGATGGAAAAATCCGCCAGGAGATGCAGGGAAATTATATTCTTGCATTAAAGTGCCGCATGGTTCCAAAAGGGATGGAGTCCGTGCTGGCCGAAAAACTGAATGAACTGATCTGGCAGAACGGTTATCGACTCGACACGGGATTTATGTCCGTGCCCTATCTGCTGGACGTCCTGTGTGATTACGGGTATGAGGAAACGGCGTGGAAAATCCTGTGGCAGACGAAGTGCCCTTCCTGGCTGTATGAAATTGAACACGGCGCGACAACAATGTGGGAAAACTGGGATGCGGTCAGGGAAGACGGAACGGTGGATAAATGCTCTTTCAACCACTATGCGTTTGGCTGTGTCGGGGATTTCATGTACCGCCGCATTGCCGGGATCCAAAATGCGGGCAATGCCTATGACAAGATCCGGATCGCGCCGCTGTATGACTGCGGCCTTGCATGGGCAGAAGGGGAGCATAGAAGCCCGAATGGGACGATCCAGGTCAGATGGGAGAAAAAACGCGCAGAGGAGGCGGAAGGAAAAACCGAGAAAATCTGTATTTCCGGGAAAATTCCGACAAACACGGAGGCTGTCCTTGTACTGCCGGACGGAAGCGAGCAGGCGCTTGGCAACGGAGGTTTTTGTGTAGAAGTTTAGGAACTGCCTAATGGCCTTCGTTGGCCTTTGCGTGGCTGGAAAAAATCTTTGTAGTACATCAGTCCGGTAAATGATGGCTGTGGAAAGCAAAAGATCAGTATTCAGGATGTGGAAGCCGGGGAAGCATGGCTGCCGCAGAAAGAGCATTTTCGGAAACAGGAGGTATGGAGAATGAAGAAGTTACATATAGAAGGAACCCGTTTTCTGGATGAGGACGGGAGGCAGGTATTGATGAACGGCCTGTGCTTTATCTGCCGGGAAAGGGAGAAGGGGTATCTGGAACCTGAGCTGGAGCGAAAATTTTGGTATTATTCCAGACATGGGTTTAACCTGGTCCGTCTGGGAATTTTCTGGGACGGGGTGGAGCCGCAGCCGGGGGTATATGACGATGATTATCTTGGCCGGGTGAAGGAAGCCGTGGATCAGGCAGAAAGGTATGGTATGTACGTGTTCCTTGACATGCATCAGGATCTGTATTCCGTAAAATTTATCGACGGCGCGCCGGTCTGGGCGACGCTGGATGAGGGTCTGCCCCATCCGGAAAACTGCAACATCTGGTACGAGGCATATGTGAAAAGCCCCGCGATCATGAAGGCCGCGGATAATTTCTGGGCAAATGCCCCGGCTTCTGACGGCATAGGGCTGCAGGATCATTATGAGCGGATGTGGGAGCATATCGCGGAATATTTTTCGGAATGTACCAATATCATCGGCCTGGAACCGATGAACGAGCCATACATGGGGAGTATTGCGCCGCAGACATTCGCGGATGCCGTAGGACAGGTTCAAAAAGGAAACCCGCAATTTGACCTGAATAAGCCGGAGACGGCCAGGCCGGAGGACATTGATGTCATGCAGAAGGCCATGAATCAGAACTTCATGAAATTTGACGCGGAGATATTGATGCCCTTCTATGGCAGGATGCTAAGGGCAATCCGAAAGCATACGGATGCAGCGCTGGTGACAGGAGGCAATATATACTGCAGCTCCTTTGTGACGACGGGAATTGAGAAGCTGGAAGAGGCGCAGATTTATGCGCCCCACGGCTATGACGCGGTGGTGGATTCCGATCGGTATGAACAGTACGATAAGGGGAATGTTGCCAGGGTATTTGACGGGAAGAGAGAATCGCAGATGAGGCTGAATCTGCCGGTGATCGTGGGAGAGTGGGGCAATTTCCCATCCGGGGACTATACCGCCGACCTGATTCAGTATATGAACGGGATTCTCGAAAAATATCTGTGGAGCAGTACCTATCATCAATATGCGGACGGAATGGAGAAAGATCCCCATTATGATGCGTTGGAGCGAGGTTATCCAACAGCCGTGGCAGGAAATCTGTGTTCCTATCATTATGATCCGGATTCCGGCGTGCTCACTGCAGAATGGGAGGCGGTAAAAGGAGGTTCCACCATCCTGTACCTTCCCCATCCGGTACAGGAGGACGATATCGAAGCGGCAGGGGACATACAGACCGAAATCTGCCCGATCGAGGATGCGAAAGGGTGTTATGTCAGGATCATTTCCGGGAAAGAAGGGCGCTTAAAAGTCTGCATCCCAAGGCATCCGGCCGATAAAGCGGCAGTTTCAAGTATTGAAAAATAAGTTTTTTTGAATATCAGAACAGGAGGAAATGAATCAATGGAACAGGCAAAGATAAAAAATTTGATCTCACAGATGACACTGGAAGAAAAGGCGGGCTTATGTTCAGGGCTTGATTTCTGGCATACGAAGGGAGTTGAACGCCTGGGGATCCCATCGGAAATGGTGTCGGACGGCCCCCACGGACTCAGGAAGCAGGATCAGGCGGCAGACCACCTTGGCATCAACGACAGCATCCAGGCGGTCTGCTTCCCGGCGGGATGCGCGACGGCGTCAAGCTTTGACAGGGATCTGGTCAGAAAGCTGGGAGAAACATTGGGCGAGGAGTGTCAGGCAGAAAATATCAGTACCATTCTTGGCCCTGCAATGAACATCAAGCGTTCTCCACTTTGCGGGCGCAACTTTGAATATTATTCTGAGGATCCGCTTGTCTCAACGGAGATGGCAGGCACCCTGGTACATGGCGTGCAGAGCAAACATGTGGGGACCAGCCCGAAGCATTTTATGGCAAATAATCAGGAGTACCACCGGATGACCAGTTCCTCGGAGATGGATGAGCGGACAATGCGGGAAATTTATCTTGCTGCTTTTGAAGGCATGGTCAAAAAGGAAAAACCATGGACGATCATGAATTCTTACAATAAGCTGAATGGTACCTATCTGTGTGAAAACAAGGAAATGCTGACAGATGTTCTTCGAAAAGAGTGGGGATTTGACGGCTATGTGATGACAGACTGGGGAGCCATGAATGAACGTGTGGAGGCATTGAAGGCAGGATGCAATCTGGAAATGCCGTCGTGCGGAGGAACTACAGACGCGGAAATTGTAAAGGCAGTGCAAGAAGGAAAACTGGATGAAGCGGTTTTGGATCAGCGCTTAGAAGAATTTCTGAACATTATTTTCCGCTATGAGGAGAACCGCGATCAAAAGGCGGTATTCCAACTTGAAAGGGATCATGGGATTGCCCGCCAGGTCGAGGAAGAGTGTATTGTCCTTCTGAAAAACGAAGAAGCCGTCCTCCCATTGTCACCAGACAAAAAAGCAGCGTTTATCGGGAAATATGCAAAAGCACCGCGGTATCAGGGTGGAGGAAGCTCCCATATCAACAGTTTTAAAGTAGAATCAGCGATGGACGCAGTCAAATTCTGTGAAAAAGTGAAGGAAGAAAATATCATTTTTGCACAAGGGTATGACGACGCGGAGGATCTGACCGACGAGGCGCTTTTGGCGGAAGCTGTAGAGGCAGCAAAAAGTGCAGAAATCGCAGTGGTCTTTGCAGGGCTTCCGGACAATTTCGAGTCAGAAGGCTACGACAGAAAGCACATGCGTATGCCGGACTGCCAGAACCGGCTGATCGAGGCAGTGGCGGAAGTACAGCCAAACACCGTTGTTGTACTTCACAATGGAGCGCCTGTGGAAATGCCCTGGATCGGAAAGGTGAAAGCCGTGCTGGAAGCTTATCTTGGCGGGCAGGCCGTAGGCGGCGCCGTGGTCAATGTGCTTTATGGAAATACCAACCCCAGCGGACATCTTGCAGAGACGTTTCCGCTCCGGCTGCAGGATACCCCGTGTTATCTGAATTACGGGGGAGAACATGACAAGTCTGTTTATTCGGAGGGTGTGTTTGTAGGATACCGTTATTATGCGTCAAAGGACATGGAAGTGCTGTTCCCATTCGGACATGGGCTGTCCTATACCACCTTTGCGTACAGCAATCTTTCTGTCAATCAGGAAAAGATGACAGAAAGTGAGACGCTGGCCGTAACGGTAGATGTGACAAATACCGGAGAAACCGCTGGAAAAGAAGTGGTACAGCTCTATGTGGCGCCGAAGGGAGGAACCGTCATCCGTCCGGTCAGGGAATTGAAGGCTTTTGAAAAAATCGAGCTGGCGCCGGGTGAGACGAAAAAAGTGCAGTTTACGTTAGACCGGAGGGCATTTGCTTACTGGAGTACACAGATCCATGACTGGCATGTAGAAAGCGGGGAATATGAGATCCAGATCGGACGGAACGCTCAGGATATCGTGCTTTCGCATTCCGTAGCGGTGGAATCGGAAGTCCATATCCCGAAAGTATTTGACTTAAATTCCACCATGGGGGAGATTCTGGCAGACCCGAAGGGGAAGGCGGTTCTGGAACAGGCAATGGCATCCATGGCAGGGGCAGGAGAAGCCCAGGAAATGGGAGAGCAGGCGCAGGGAGACGGAGGGGCGATCAACAGCGAGATGATGGCAGCCATGATGGAAGGAATGCCGCTCCGCCAGTTGATCAGCTTTGTGCCGGGCGTGACGAAGGAGGCACTGAATCAATTGCTCATGGCTTTGAATGCCTGACAAAAGGGTGTAAGCCGAGAGTTTGAGGGAAATTTACGTTTACAGACGATGGCCGTAATGCTAAAATAGTATGTACGAACGTGTTAAAGCCAGTCGTTCTGTTAATTGACGAAGCGGATCAGACAAGCAATCATCAGGTATTTATGGACTTCCTTACTTTGCTGATCGACAATATCAGGAGGAAACTATGTGCAGGAGACTCATACTCATAAGAAAATCAAATAATATGACAGGCTATGGACTCTATATATCACAAAACATGGAACGGCGATCGGATGATCTGCCCGCCGCAGCAGATGGAAATTTAGACAAGTGAAGGGTGTGTACAATTATCGTGGGTTATACTATATCCTTTGACGGGCAGGCCACAGGATATATAGAGGGAAATTATCGCTGAATCAAATATGTTTTGTGATCATAACCGTGAATCATCTTCGTGACTGCGGACACCCGGTCAGGGTGTGAACAGTGCGGATATTCTCAGGAACCGTGCAAAAAGGGAAGTTATGTTTGCATAGTTCCATAGCTGGATGAAAAGATGTTCGAAGGAGAATGGACATGACATATTTGAATGGAAAAGAAATATTGCCCCAGGAGCTTCTGCAGCAGGTACAGGATTATTGTGCCGGCGGGCTGGTGTACATCCCGCAGAGGGAAGGAACCCGGCAGGTGTGGGGCGACGGCACAGGGATACGTAAGGAACTGGATCGCAGGAATCAGGTGATCCGGGAGAAAAAGAAAAACGGGAAAACGCTGCATGAGCTTGAGGAGGAATATCATCTCTCGGTCAATAGCCTGAGAAAAATCCTGTATGGGGGAAAAGGGTGAAAGTAGCTTAGCAGCAAGGTGTATGGTACTGTGAATAGTACGTCTTCTCGACCGAATAGTAATAGTCAACAGAAAAATCAACCATGAAAAGGGGATGTTTGATGCTGCGGCACAGGCATTCCCTTTATTAGAAAGATATGCAAAGAGTACTTACCCTTTCCGGTTTGATACTCTTTTTTTATAACTATTTTGTCTACTTATCAGGAGTGAGATACAGGGTTACAATTACAGATATAGATGCATCAGGACAGGCAGAACATTTCTGAAATTGCAGGAGCGGAAGCAACAGGATTGTGGAAAGATGGATGTGCGAGCCGGACAGATCTGCCGTCTGATTTTATACGGCTGTAAAAAGTAACAGATATGGAGACGGGATATGAAAAAGCATTTGATGGAAATTATAAAAATCGTATGGAGGTACGGCCGGCTTCCGGGCGGCGCCAAGCTGGGGAATACATGCCTGTCAGCCCTTGTATTTCCCGCGGAAACGATCCTGTTTCAAAAGGTAGCGGACGACATCCTGTATCTGCTCAATCAAAGCGGAGCCGCCCCGGAAATGTACATAAATTTTGGATTGTTCATCGCCGTCTTGTTTTTGGAGGTGATACTGACCGCGGTTGACCACCGGATCGAACTGTGGTTTGAGATGCAGATCACGGACCGGCTGGAAAAGGATATCATCCAAAAGTATAAAAAACTGGACTACAGCTGTTATGAAAAAAGCCTGACCTATGACAGGATCGCCAGGATTTCCGAAAATCCGGCCGGGAAGGTCAGGGACATTTACTGGAAGATCATGGAAATGCTCCGGATTCTGATCTCTCTAGTCGGGCTGCTGTTCATCTACAGCCGGGCCTCGGCCGTGCTGGTCCTATTGTTTGCAGGCTTTCTGCTTCCCATGCTCTTCGAAAACTATCAGGCCGGAAGTCTGTGGCACGATCTCTATGAGCGGCAGACGATAGACGAACGCAGGATCAGCTATTATGAAAGACTGCTGACCGGTAAAACCAGTCTCATCGAACTGAAGCTTTATCAGGCCATCGGTTATGTGAAACTCCTGTGGGAAAAGCAGAATGAAAAAATACTTCGTGAGAAGGATGAGACACTGCGGAATGTGGAACAGGCCCTGCTGAAGAAGAGCCTGTTTGCGGCATTGTGGTATGTCTCTTCTACCGGACTGCTGGTATACCGCGTGACGGCAGGATTTATTTCCACCGGGATGTTTGTTACGCTGTTTCACACCACGCTGCGTATCGCGGATACGATCACAGGTCTGTTGGAAACCTTTGGAAATTTTTCCAGGGAGATCATGGAGATTTCTTATATAGAAGCTTTTTTTGCCTTAAAGGAGACGGAAGCCAGAACCGGGAGCATCCGCGGGCCGGTGCATCGGATCCGTTTTGATCATGTGCATTTTGCGTATCCGGGTTCGGAGAAAGAGGTTCTGCAGGATGTGAATTTTGAGATTGATCTGTCACGCGGCACGGCCATCGTAGGGAAAAACGGATCCGGAAAGACGACGATCATTCAATTGCTATGCGGATTTTACAGGCCCACAAAGGGGCGGATCCTGCTGGATGGCCAGGATCTGAATGAGCTGGACAGCCGGGAGATCGGGAACGTGTTCCAGGTGGTATTTCAGGATTTTTTCCAATATGAACTGACGGTCCGTGAGAATATCGGATTTGGGAAATTAAGTGAAATGCACTATGATGAAAAGCTGACCCAGGCTCTGGACTGCGTAAATCTGGAACGGGTCAGGGAGCTGGGGCTGGACCAGCCTCTGGGGAAGCTGGAGGAAAAGGGGACGGATCTGTCCAGAGGGCAGTGGCAGAGGCTGGCAGTGAGCAGGCTTCTGTTAGACGAAAAGAAATTTGCGATCCTGGACGAGCCTGCCGCATCCATGGATCCCGCGGCGGAATATCGGATGTATCAGCGATTCTATTCCCTGATGAGGAGCAGGGGCAGCCTGATGATCTCACACCGCCTGAACAGTGCGAAAATGGCGGATCATATCCTGGTGCTGAAGGATGGGACGATCCGGGAGCAGGGAACCCATGACGAGCTGATGGAGCTGGGGGGAGAATATCATAAATTATTCTGTAAGCAGGCAGAATGGTATGTTTAAGTGGCATAAAATAGCGGTAACGAACATGGAGGAAAAAATGGGAGAATTACTTTTACGTTCCCTGCGGGATATCCGCAGGATCGCGCCCCGGGCACTTGTGATCCAGGTGGTATGCATGATGGGGCAGTCCATCCTGACCGCGGCGAATACATGGCTGTCCGCGTTGTTTTTAAACCGGATCTATGGGGCAGATTTTGGGTCAGGCATGCTGTGCTTATGTGCGGTCTGGGCCGTGTTCGTGGTTTCTGAGCTGGCGGACAGCATGTTTTATTCCTCCATGATCCGAATGGATTCGAAGGTGGAAATGCAGATGAGGATGGAGCTTGTGGAAAAGGGGGCGCATTTATCCCTGATCCGGTATGAGGACGCACAGATCCGAAACCGGCTGAAACGGGCACAGGACTGTATGGAGCAGGGCTGGCTGTCTGACCTGAGCCTGTCGGTTTTCAATATGCTGTCGGAGATTTTGAAGGTTGCGGGCACACTGTTCGTACTGGCCGGCTTCAGCCCGGTTTTGGCAGGCGTGTCGCTGCTGAGCGTGATTCCGTATTTTATCGTCCGGATAGTCCGGGGAAAGGAATTTTACGAATTAAAAAAGTATCAGACGGGGAGCGAGCGGCGCAGGAAGTATTTGTACCGGCTGTTCGGGGATAAACGGGCGGTGAAGGAGCTTCGCATTTTCCGGATCGAAGAGTATATGGAACAGAAGCTGTACGAAACACGCGATAAAATGAACGATCAGCTTTGGAAATGGAAACGGAGGGATTTTCGGAGTCTTTTTGTCTGTGAGCTTTTCTGCAAAAGCGGTTATGTGTGCAGTATCGTGATCGCGGTATTCCTGCTGCTGGAGCAGAAACTGGATTTCGGTATGCTTGCAGCGTCTCTGACGGTATTTTCTACGTTTCAGACGGCTGCAAAATATTTTCTGATCAACTTGGGGCGGATTCCGGAGTGCAGGGCCTTCGTGAAGGATTATTATGATTTTATGGATCTTGAAGAAGAGACGCGGGGAGGAGAGGCATGGGATCCGGATTTCGGGGAAATTCAGGTCCGGGAGCTTTGCTTTTCCTATCCCGGCGCAAAGAAGCCGGCTCTGGATCATGTTTCGCTCCGAATCAAAAAAGGCGAGACCGTCGCGGTCGTGGGAGAAAACGGATCCGGCAAGACAACTCTGGCCAAATTACTGACCGGGCTGTATCAGGCTGAGAGCGGAAGCATTTTTTTCGGAACCCAGGACATTTGCGAGCTGAATCTGAACGATTTTTACAGGCATATTTCAATTGTGAGCCAGGATTTCATCAAATATGAGATGTCGGTCAGAGAAAATATTGCCGTCAGCGACTGGCGGGAAATGGAAAATACGGATAAGATACGGCGGACTCTGGAAGCAGTTGGGTTAGGGGAGCTTGCTTCTGAGGGTGGTTTAGAGGAAAGGCTGGGAACGGAATTCGGCGGGCGGGAGCTTTCTGTGGGGCAGTGGCAGAGAGCGGCCATCGCGCGGGGGCTTTTCAAGAGCAGCAGCCTGATCATACTGGATGAGCCGACGGCAGCGCTGGATCCTGTAATGGAGACAGAAGTGCTCCATATGTTCCTGGAGATGGCACGGGAAAAGACGGCGGTCATCATATCCCACAGGATCGGTATTTGCCGGGAGGTGGATAAGATCATTGTGATGAAGGACGGAAGAGTGGTGGAAGTGGGAGATCATGAGGAGCTGATGGAAAAAAGAGGGGAGTATTACAGGATGTATATGCTGCAGGCTGTTTCCATCGGGTTTACGAAATCCGGCTATACTTTTTAGCATAGATAGCATATAATGAATCTGTGATAAACTGGATTCTATTCGCAAAAACCGTGCTGACGTACTCTTGCGTCTGCTAATGCATCCGTTTCACGGAAAAGCCGCTGCATGTAATGAATAGTTACCTGACGGCACAGCGAGCAGCGGATAGTCTACGCCTGCGTTCGGAACAGTTATAGATAAAAAAAGAGGAGAAGACAAATGGAAGCAATGAAAGAAATGGAAATCATTCAGGGATTCATGAAAAAGGAACAGCAGGAGAAGATTGACAAATACCGTGTTTTGAATGAGACGGCACAAAAGGGAAAAATTTTGTTTACGGGTTCTTCATTGATGGAACAGTTTCCAATCCAGGAGCTGATGATGAACGAGGGGATGGGGCAGATCATCTACAACCGCGGAGTCGGAGGCTTTACAACGGCGGATATGCTGGAAAATATGGAGGAACAGATTTTCGGGACAGAGCCGTCAAAAATTTTTATCAATATCGGGACGAATGATATCGGCGATGCATCACGGTCATTCGAAGAAGTTCTGGAATCCATGCTGGCGAACTATGAAAGGATTCTGAAGCAGATCAAGGCGCGTCTGCCGGAAGCAGAGGTCTACATGATGGCTTATTATCCGGTCAATGAGACGGATAAGGTTCCAGAGACGGAATGGGCGGGAGTGATGTTCGTCAACCGCAATAACCGGAACCTTCCGATCGCGAATAAGGCGGTGAAGAAGCTGGCGGAAAGGATGGGATATCATTATATTGATGTCAATGCCGGATTGTGCGACGAACGCGGAATGCTCAGGAAAGAGTTTACGGTGGAAGGGGTTCATATGTACGCAAATGGGTACCAGGTGGTTCTTAAGAATCTGAAACCGTATCTTTAGGCGGAATTGCAGACAAAGGATTCTATAAAAATAACATTGATAAATTGGTGATGATTTTCGGTTTCAATTGATACCGGAGAAAATAGGGACTGTCGGAAAATGACTGTATACCTACAATATGTTGCTGCGATTCATCAAATCTCACAACAATACATTGCGCACAAACAGCACTTTCCGACAGCCCTATCCAAGATGCAGATATGAATCGTATGTGTGTCATTATGGAAGGATTATCCAGAGGCCTTTTTTGCGGGATCCTTCACGAGTAATGATTTTTTTTGATTTCAAGTGATTGAGGGCACGTTCAATGGAAGTTTTTGAGAACTTCAATCTATTGACCATTTGTGCAATGGAGATAGAAGGCTCTGATTTAATTAGACTCAACACCAGAAGTTCTCTGTCACTTAAATTTTGCCCCAAGCTCTGATTTATTTCTTCATTTATTTCTTCATTTATTCCCTCTTTGACTGTATTTTCGCTTATTTCCACTTTTATTCCCTCATTTATTTCTTCATGCTGCCGGAGGAACTCCGGATGTATAAATAAAGTGGTATAAAAAGACAGTCTCTCAGGGTCTGTTTCAAAAAGCGGTTTTGGCGAACCATTGTGTTCCAGGGCATTAAGGATTTTTCGGAAGCCGGTATTGCGTCCTTCTGTCAGATGCATTTCTTTTAGAAATTCACCAATCCTTCGGTTGCGGTAACGTCGGTTAAATACACGGTAATTTTTTAATCCTTCCTCTGTGATAGAGCGGTCAGCGCCGGGATGGCTGACAATTTCAATCCGGTCCGGCAGGACACGGACCTCAATGGGTTCACGGACATCATAACCCTTATGGTATGCGGCGTTGCAGAGACTTTCCTCAACTGCCGCATAGGGGTAGTTGAAACGGATGTGATGTTGGTTGGAACGGCCATTGTCTGTCACTCCATTCTTAATGAAATCTATATTATAGTCATCGGGATCAATTTTGCTTATATCTATTATATTCATGATCTAATGCGATATCAAGGCTCTGTGGAATAAAAAGATCATAAACTTCAATCCCGCTCAAAATGGGAACGTAACCACCGATTTACCCTTGCAATATTCTGGATTCTATATTACACTACTTAGACAGTAGTCTTTTCACCCATTGGACCGTTTAAGAAAGGAGTAATTATGGACCAGAAAGAGATGAATGAACAGGTAGGGAAAATGCTTTCAGACAATCCGGCAAAGTTTATCAAGATCAGAGGTGTTCTGGACGATATGTTTGAAGGCCGCACTCTCGAAGGTTCCAAAGATATCAGCGATCGTGAGTTCGAAAGACTTCGCTACAGATTCCGGGATATTGATGTACCGCTCAGTTTGTGTGTAAACAAAGAAGCTGTGTATCAGCTGCAGAAGGCGGTGCGATACCACCGCAGCCAGTCCAGAAGCAGATATGACGACCGGCCGTCAGCCAAGAAGTCTTCAAAAGGCAAGAAAAAAGGGTTGTTTGGCATATTTGGATAAAATAGTATCGATTTTTCGGAACAGGGTGTCGGGACTGCGGATTAAAAGCGGCTCGGATGTAGTGATTTGTATTGCTTTTTATCAGAATTTGCCGTATAATTTAAGAAAAAAGAGAAGGTGAACACATGGCAAATGTATCAATCCGAGTTGACGACACCGTAAAAAAGAGAGCAGAAAATATTTGTTCAGAATTAGGAATGAGTCTATCCACAGCGACAAATCTGTTTTATAAAAAGTTGATAAGCTATGGCGGAATTCCCTTTGAATTGAAGGTTGATCCCTTTTACAGCGAAGAAAATCAAAAGCATTTAGAAAGGGTTATTGGCAATTATCAAAAAGGAAAATCAGAGATTGTTCATAAAAAGATCACAGAATTAGAAGAAATGGAGGGATGATATGGTAAACCTCACATTTCTTCCAGAAGCTTGGGAAGATTATCTGTATTGGCAGGGGCAGGATAAGAGAACTCTAAAGAAAATTAATGGCTTAATCAAAGATATTATGCGTGATTATTACCATGGATTAGGAAAGCCGGAGCCTTTAAAAGGAAATTTATCCGGATGGTGGAGCAGAAGAATTGATAAAAACAGGATCCAATACAGCCGGATCCTGTTTTTTTCTATCCAAGCTTCTTTCGGAAGGCATCCGGGGTCATTCCGGTTTCCTGCTTGAATTTTTTTCCAAAATAGCTGGGGCTTTCAAAGCCACACAGCTTCGCGATCTCCTGCACACGTTTCTCCGGAAACCGGATCAAAAGCGTGCGGGCCTGGCTGATGCGGATGGTCAGGAGATATTGCATGACCGTCTGCTTCATGGTCTTTTTGAACAGGGTACACAGATATTCTTTGGACAATCCGACCAACTCTGCAAGCTCATCTAAGGAAAGATCCCTGTCATAATGCTGCTCCATATATAAAATAAGCTCTGTGATCAGATCATCCGCGTCCACATAGGAGGAGGGATTGATCCGTGTGATGCATGGGGAGAGATCCAGGAGAAATGCGTAGCACTCCTTGGAATATTCCCATGTTTTTCCGGAGCTCTTTTTTTGATGGAGCTCATGAAGCCGCTGGATATGGTCCATAAAAACCTCCGGCCGGGAAAAATGGTAGACTCCGGTTTCCTGCATCTGCAGGACCGTCAGGATCTCCTGGCACAGAGGGCCGCCAAATCCAAAGAAATGTACGGTCCAGTCAGGCGTCAGGGCCTGATAGATGTGGGAAACCTGAGGGTAGATCAGAAGCCCCTGGCCTTCGGAGATAATGGAACGCTGATTATTTACGATAAATTCTCCCCGGCCCCTGACGCAGTAGAACCACTGATAACAGGACATCCCATGGGGGCGGCGGATGGGCTCCTGGCGATGGTTGATGCCGACCAGGTGGAGGGCAAGAGGGAGAGTGTGCTGGTCCGGGGAATTGTGGATCTGGAAAATCATGGTGGGCACCTCTGATATTAAAATTGTTATATAAATATTATGATATTAAGATTGAGAAAAAATGTCAAGAGGAGATATAATGAAATCAGAAAAAATAATATCAGGAGGACAAGACAATGAACCAAATCCCGCAGATCAGAAATGACAACGGAATCCCTACATTATATGTCAAAGGGGAACCCTTCTTCGCGCTTGGCGGAGAGATCCACAATTCCAGTGCCAGCAGCCTGGAATACATGGAGCAGCACGTATGGAACAACCTGGAAGGACTGAATCTCAATTCCCTGATCGTACCCTTGTACTGGGAAACGATCGAACCAGAGGAGGGAAGCTACCGGTTTGAGCTTCTGGACGGTCTGATCCGGCAGGCGAGAGAGCGGAATACACATCTGATCTTTTTATGGTTCGGACTGTGGAAAAACAGCGAATCCATGTATGTGCCCGGATGGATGAAGCAGGATACCGAAACCTATTTCCGGGCAGAAATGGTAAACGGGGAAAAGCTGAATACGATCTCACCGCTCTGCGAAGCCGCAGTGGAAAAGGATGCGAAAGCATTTTCAAAGGTCATGGCGCACATCCGGGAGGTTGACGAGGAGGAGTCTACGGTCATTATCATACAGGTAGAAAATGAGATCGGCCTGCTGGGAACAGCCTGCGATTACAGTCCGGCGGCAAGAGAGGCATTTGCCCGGGAAATCCCGGCGGAGTTGGCCGGGGAGTACGGTGTTTCCGGAGACTGGAAGGCGGCCTTCGGAGCAGATGCGGAAGAATATTTTATGGCATATCATTTTGCAAAGGCCGTCGAGACCATTACGAAGGCCGGGCGGAACGAATATCCCCTTCCCTGCTATACCAATGCATGGCTGAAGCAGTATCCCTGGTATACAGGGTCTTATCCGTCAGGTGGCCCGGTCCGGGAGGTGCATCGGATCTGGAAACGGACAGCGCCGTCACTGTTCACCCTGGCGCCGGATATCTATGTGCCCTATGTGGCGGATGTGATGGACGAATATGGTTATGAAGGGAATCCGCTGTTCATCCCGGAGGTCAGGAAAGACGCGGTGACATCCTCTTACTGCATGTATGCGTTCGGGAAGCAGAACGCGATCTGCTATTCGCCGTTTGGGGTGGAAGATCTGGGACTGCCTCCGGAGGCGATCGACAGGCCGCCCATGGAGGTGATGGCTGCGCTGAATATTGACCCCTCTGCGTTTGAGATCGAGGGGAGCAGGGAATATCTGAGCAGGACGTACGGACTGATCGAACAGATGAAGCCGCTGTACCTGAAATATCGTGGAACAAATCATCTGCAGAGCTGGTGCAGGAAGTCGGAGACGGATTATGGAACATATTTCCAGCTTGAAAAATATGATCTTGCTGTGGCATACGCGCCCCGTATGACTGCAAAACCGCTGGGCGCGGGGATGATCTATGAGCTGGCGGAGAATCGGTTTTTGATCGTGGGAATGATGAGCACGCTGACGTTCCGGGCGAAAGCCGGGGAAAATGTGAAGGTCAATTTCCTGCGGCTGGAAGAAGGGGAGATCGAAAACGGCGAGTGGAAGCCGGGACGGATCCTGAACGGGGACGAGCAGATGTCGCTGAAGCTGGGAGATATGCCGGGTTGCCTGTACGTGGAGTTGTATAAATATTGATTTCCGCGCAAGATAATTGCCGGTGAAAAGTATCAATTGGATAGAGAATTTGTTTAAAAAGCTGCCGTAATTGGAGACATGGGAATGCATCTCCGATGCGGCAGCTTTTTTGCGGCAGAACAAAAATAATATATGTTTTTTTGTCTCTTCAATATAAAAAGAAGCCGTTCAGGACAAAAAAAACCGCGTTTTTGGTTTAAAACAAAGTATTGGAA
>CAYQBE010000053.1:0-29766 GCA_964415625.1 uncultured Clostridium sp. | reverse complement strand
ACTTTCACACTGTTTATTTATGCGCCTCATCCTTTTCTTATTGATATCGTATTCAATCATATCAGAACATTTCATGGCACTCATATAAACTTTTCCGTGCGAATATGCAACTGCATTCAGCAGAAGTCTATCCCCTAATTTTATTACTTCTACATTGTGGTCGTTTAAATCGCATCTGACCAGGATATCTGTACCCGGCAATACAAAATACAAAACTTCTTTTTCCGTTATTGCAGAAAATGTGTCTATCCATATTTCTTCTCTTTTAATTACCTTGCTTATTTCATTCTCTATATACTGCAATCTTTCATATGTGTTATTTTTTATATGAAAAATTAAAAATGGTGTTTTTGAATTTAACGGCAACAACAAAATATCAGTGTTTATCAAAAATGCCTTTATAACCTCAATGACTCTATCACCCTCATAAGGTATTGTTTTTATAGCCATACTATTCAAATCGTAGAAACTGACTCCTTTTCCGTTTAATGGGATAAAATAGAGCTTGCCTTCATACTCTATAACCTGGCTATGTAAATTTGATTGAAACTGATTTTCTCCTGGAAATTGCGCTATAAATTTAGCTGCGCTTTCATTTCTTTTTCTACAAAATAAGCCGTTCATCTCGACTGCGGAAAAAATTATTTTTTCATTCGAAATATATGCATCCCGAAAGTGAAGATATTGTACGCTTATCTCTTGCATTCTTTGCTATTCCCTTCTCTCATCAATTATGCTTTCAAGCTTCCTGATTTTTTCCACTAAAAATTGTTCGTTATCACTATATTTTTTTTGATGCTCTCTTTTTAATGCATTTTTCAGCCACATGAACGATTTGTTCTTTTCCATAGATAATTTTTTTTCAACTTTGTCAAAATCTATTTCTCTGTTCAACAGATCCGTTTCGAATAAATCATTTATGTCTTCAATAAGTCTGTCCTCCAAACCCAGCATAGACAAAATCGAATCAAATCTTGTTCCACCGCGATAATGATTCCGTAGAGCAATGAAATTTTTATGAAATATAATCGCAAAGCATATTCCATGAAATGAATCTGCTATCACAAAACGACTATTTATCATTTCACCCAGCCATTTTTCTACAGATATCTCATTTAATGTTTCAAATGTAATTCTTCGCTCTTCTGTTATTTTTCTGGCAGCATCCGTAAATATTTGAACCGTCTCCTCCATTTTTTCTGCTACTTTCATAATTTCTGACTCTATCTCATTATTTAAATCAAGAATGTATGCAAATATGCCTGCTTTTTCCCGTCTACAGTACTTTTTCCCTACCTTTTCATACCATTTTTTTTCGCACAAAAATACAGGATCTAAAACCCAATCTGTCGTTATTCCAAAAATGTCTTTCATTTGGGCCACTGCTGTTTTTTCTCTAACGGAAATATCATCAAATTTCTTTAAATAATACGAAATTTCCTTTTTATCATACAGCGAATATTCAACATCTCTCCTCCCAATGGATAATGCATATCCTATTTTTTTCTTATCTGGATATACCCAATCTAAACTAGCACATTTTCCTAAGCCATGATATAAATTAGGATTAAGCAACTGATCAGATCCCAAAATAAACATCCGGCATATATTATTATATCGGTACATTTCATAATGAGTTCGTGAAGGTTGTGCTATTTCATCATTTGCATATGGTTCTGTCTCAAAAAGCTGTGTACATCCATATGGCTTCCAATAACTATCTTCCGCCCACTCAATCATTAAAACAGAATATCCCATATCCTTTAATGTGTGATATAGCGCAAAGTATGTTAGCTCGGAGCCATAATTTGGATAACTCCAATTTCCCACAATCCCAATATCATATTGCCCCTTATCCACATCATCAAAGGCCTTATTAAATCCAAAATCTTTTATTTCTCTATAGAAACGGTCTCTTTCAACATGAGGATAAATACAATTTATGGTTCTATTCTTATGAGTCCACTTGAAGGGAATTTCTTTTACTTTTTTTGCATATCTGGATGCGATTCGATATAGCTCTTCTCCTTTTTTATTATTTATGATTAATACACTTGTTCCCTTTTTGTCGTCTAGGCTTGCATCATGCTCGGGTACGCCCCACGCATCACCTATAGATAAGTCTCCAGGTCTTGGAAATTTTATAAAATTACAATATTCACAAGAAATATCCATCATCATTCTTGAATGAAAAGCCTTCTGTGATGGATCCTCAATATGCTTAATTACTTTTTCACCCTTTTTATCCATTATGTAAAAAGAATCCGGTCTCCATCCGTCTTCCTTCTCTCGAAATCCAATATTTATTATATTTGCAACATTATAATTTTCTTCAAGATATTTTTTCAAAATCCAATGCGATGGTGCCTCAGCACATATCAAGTCTATTGTATATAGATTTTCATTTTCTTCGACAAATCCCTTGATCGCCGCCACCTGACATGGACACCCCACAAATAATACTTTTTTACCCAAGGCAATAGTCGTTTTTATTTCCGGCATGACCTTTCTGATATCGCTACGTATATATTTTGACATTTGAAGTTTAAAAAGTTCTTCTACTTTCTTAATCATTATATGCTCAACTTGAAATTTTTCTTTCCATGCCGCACCGCAAACGTACCCATTATTAAATAATATATATTGAGCTATTGTCCCAAAAACACCGCCGCTACTGCTATGCTTTCTAATTATATCTTTTCCCATATATGCAAATGTTTTTGGAATTATTTTTTGATTATCTATGAAATATACAGGACACTTTGTTACGCATTTTTTACAGTCAATGCAGAGTTCCTTATTAATTCTCGGTTTTTTATATCCGTATTCATTTGCAATTAACTGGATTGCCTGAACCGGACAGTTTATTTCACATAATCCACATCCTTCACACAATGCATCCATTTCCAGGGTCTGGGGTGTTCTTCTTTGAAACCAGAGCAGAATATCCTCTGTAAAATACTCTCTTTCATCTCGATAAAATCTATTTGAACCATTTAACTGGTATCCATGTTCCTTTGCCATATCAATCAATGAATATTTTTCCATATTTAAATATTTGCTTCTGAACGATAGGACTATATTTTCTGCTACACAAAATGCTTTATTAACAGTTTTCATCCAATTTTCCTGCCACGATATCAATAGCATATATATTGTTCCTATATTTTTTTCAAATTCTAAAAATTTCTCACTTGAAATTGTCAAATTATCACGTTTTATAATCTCGTTGTCACTAACAATCAAACAATCTTCCCTATTACAATTATATAGTTTTTTCATTTCACTTTTTCTAAGTTTGATTGAAGCAAGCTCATTTCTATATGACACAGTACTTAATCTCATTGTTTCAAAAAAACTTTCACTTATAGCCATATAATCGGAAAGTCCATAGTTAATCAATACTTTTTCTATTTCACTGTGCATGTTTGACAAGGTTGCAATAATTATCGGATAATCTTCTTTTATTTTGTTTACTGAAACCAGGGGCTTTCCATATAAATACTGCACAAATTTTGGAGATTCCGTCACAACAAATGCAACTATTTCAATATTTTTTCCAACTAAATAGTTATATAGAAGTTTTGCAACCATCCCTGCTCCATATATATATATTTTACTTTTAATTTCTTTAACATTATTAATATAATGCACTCCCCTTCCGCCCCCTTTCTTAAAGAAAAGGGGAGAACACTCTCCCCTTTGATACAAATTCTCTTTTCATAGCAGAGTACTTTATTTGTTTGCTAAAGTAATGGTCTGTTTTGTTCCAGCAGTATCATTAAATGTAACTGTATACTCTCTTGATGATACACTATATGCAAATAAATCGTTAATATAGCTTGATTTAATTGTCAGAACTCCATCTGCAAAGTCATAATTTGATGATGCCAGTGTAACTTCCGCCCCGCTGGTATTTTTATAAGTGATACCTGAAATTGCTTTAGCCGCAAGGCTACCAGTTCCAAGCTCTACATTTACTTTCACATCCTGCCCCTGAGTCATTGTATAGGTTTTTACTGGAATAGAAGGAGCTGCATCTGGCGGAGTAGTCGTATAATCAGTCTGATCCTCTGTATCTACAGTTGCACCGGTAGCCGCTTTTGCATAGCTCCATGTTACATTAACAGTAGGCGCTGTTGTATCAGCAGTAATTGCTTTTGCACTGACAGCTCCAGTCATGCTGATATTGATTGCCTTCCAAGTAGTTGCGTCAGCCTTCTCTTCATAAACGTATACTTTACTACCCTCTTTATCCTTAACTGTTGTCGCAAAGTTACTTGATGTTCCTGCAACTGTTTTTGTAACTGTCTGTTCATCTGTTTTTACAATTGTTGAACTGTTTCCTACTTTTAATCCAAGATAAAGCTCTGCTGGATCGTCTTCCGCCGTTGACGGTGTTGCAGAAGTAGCAAGTGCAATATCTTTGTTTCCTACAGACGCTTCCGCTTTAACCTTTACTGTAAGCGTTACATCACAACTGCTCTTATTAATTGCCTGCAAGGTATTGCTTGTATTAGCATATGTCTTATCTCCTGTAAGGAAATACACTCCTGTATCTGAATCTTTAGCCGGGAATGTAAAATCATCATACTTTGCTCCTTCGGTTTCTTGAATCAGACGTTCCGGATCCATCGTATACGCAAATGGTGATGTGCCAGCTGCAACAGTAGGAAGAACCATATTCAGCACTTCCTTATCTACATGTCCTTCTGATGTACCTGCACCTGACGTTGATCCGCTTGTAGTCGGGGTGTCCTCTGCCAACACAGTAAATGCGCTGCCCAATACCATTGTGGCCGTAAGTGCTACAGCCAATCCTTGTTTCATTTTTCGCATAGTTTTTCCTCCTTAAATTAAAATAATTTTTTGTATCAGATCGTGCTGGTCAAAATGCACGATTGTTACCGCATTTATAAAATCTATCCTTCTACAATAATGGTGACAGCTACCCGGAGTGTACTGACCGTGTTCTGCTCCTCATCCACCAGATGATACACCAAAACACAATCATATGTACCTGCTGAAAGCGGAGTGTCAAGAGCTATATCCTTTAACTCACTTCCTCTTGGAAGAAGTGGAGACTTAAAAATCGCTTCTTCCTCGTTATCTGCCAGAAATACATCAAAGTAAACATCATTCGTATTTTCTTCCAGATTTTCCACATACGCGTCTTCCGATACTGCGTCTCCTGTCGAAAAATGCCATTCAGTACTCATAGAAGTACTATAATATCCTGGCTCTATATATTCCTGATCCAATATTTCATCCGCAACTTCTTCAATATTATCCCTTGTAACCACCGTATTTCTTTTCGGTTCTTCTTCCTGTCCCCTTAAAAGTAAGAAAACAATCACCGCAACAAGAACAGCAATCACTATCACCGCGCCTATAATAATCAGTTTTAGTTTCCCTGATTTTTTCTCCGCAGTTGGATTTTGTCTTCTTGTTTTATTAGACATTTCAATGTTCCTCCTTATCAGTCTATAAATATGGATTATCCATCATTAATATAAAAATAAGGCATATATACTTTACAATATTCTACTGTTTTTTGCGCACCTTATAAAAAGTTATTTAATAAGATATATTGGTCACCCAATCTCCCGATCGGATGATGCGAATCACTCCGCTTCGCTCCCTGCTACATCATGATCTGCACGCGCACCAGCGCGTTTCCTCTTGACTCGTCACCAGCCACAAACCGATGATTCACTGCCGTCTACTTCACCTTCGTCTCGCCGAAGCAAACGTCTCTGCGTTCCATACGCTAAAGCGTACTTCCCACAGTCATTACGATCATGTTCACAAGGTCCTGGCATACCCAATACGCGGCCTTTCAGGCTTCCGCCTGTACCATATCCGCCTTCTAATGCCGTAAGTTCTTTTTATATGGCAGGCACATCATACCCGCCTTATCATGAATGCACCTTTTAGTCCCAGAAGCTTCCCGAAAACGTCAATTACCAGACGTTCCTTTCCAGCTCCGTTGCGGTAAAATCCCGGCTCATCACCGAAATTTATCTAAACGGCCATTCTTATGACTGATTTCATCAGTTACTTTCTAAGCCAGCTGATCTGGCTGCTTGCGGGAATGCTTTTTGCGGCAATTGCCGTTTTATATATCTATACAATTCCCGGCTGATCTTCTAATACAACACTCCATCCCCCTGTCCCCGCTTCTTTACATTGCGGGCGGTATTGATTTTTTCTTCTTCCTGATACCCACAGACAGTACAGATAAATTTCCCGTCTGCTTTTTTCCCAACTGCGCCGCACTCGCTGCACTCCCGGCTGATATCCTTACCAAGCACTTCCACGATCTCAACCGACTGTTCCTGACATTTCTGAGTCAGGCGTTTTCGGATGTATCCTCTCTGCCACTGGCCGACGGAATAGTTGATCTTCTTATTGTATCCGCCTGCCTTTGGTTTGGGCAGCTTCACGATATAGACTGTCCTCGGCTTTTCTGTAGTAAGAAACTGGTTCAACTCATGGTTGATATAGCTGTGAAGCTGTTCCTCCAGCCTCCGCTTTTTCGCGAGATACTTCTTGCGGCCGGGATTTTCTTCCTTGTTCCGCCGATAGCTGCTTGTCTGCGTCCGGATCCAGTCCGAATACTCCGACTGGTATCTGCCCAGCTCTTCCCCATAGCAATGTCCTTCATCCGTTGTCAGCATAGTATAAAAGCCGACGGCGATTCCCACCTGGTTCTGATACTCCCTGTAGCTGCGGACGGCAACATTGACCGGAACCTTGATCTCAATGCGGTGCTCCTTCGGATATAACTTGATCCGAAGCTGGCATTTGTACTGGTTGTTATCAGTCAGCGGGATAAACACCCGCTTCCGCTTTTCCTTGATGGAAATGTAAATGCCATGATCCGCATACCGGTATGCCCGTTCTGCTATGGAAAATGTATCCGCAGCGTCGGTATGCAGCTTTACCTGGTGCTTTCGGACCTGCCTGCTGATATAGCGGTGCATTTTCTCCGTATCCACCGGCTCCGCCAGCAGGCGGTACTGTTTTTGCAGGGCTGCGGTCAGCTCCACCGGCTTCTGATTCAGTACTGCGTCAAATGCATTGCTGACCTTTAGCAGGAACCGGAGATAATGCTTCTCCTCGTCCGTAAAGTCCTCATTTTTATTGACCAGCTTCACGATCTTTGATTTTGTCCTCGTCCACTGGCTCTTGATCTCCGCCAGTGCGTCAAAGACCGCGAGATAAAAGTAGACCGACGGCATTCCCAGGGTTTCTCTGTATCCGCTTCCGGTCATCTCGTTCTGCACCGTATATCCCGGATAAATCTTTGAGAGACTGCCGATCCCGCCAAAACGGCCGTATACATAGTTCTTTACCTTCCTGTAGTCTTCCGCGATATCCAGAAGCCTCTGCATATCCAGGTCTGAAACCGGATCTTTGTTGTGCTGATGGACTGTCTTGCATATCTTATCTGACGGCATCTGTTGCTCCCTCATAGCGAATGGTTTCAAAGGTACTGCCGCATGGCAGTTCCCCCGCCGGAAAGGCTCTGATAGCGAAAAGGTATACCTTTTCGTAATGGCTTTTTTTGTTTTCCGACAAAAAAGCATCGCCGAAGCGAAAAAAATGTTGACATTCTGCCCCGTCTATATTAAACTTCTCTGTACAGACATAATCTAATAGAGAAATCATTCTTTTTTAACATTCTATTGTCTGGTTTTATCTTTCCTGATATCTATGGGATTTTCAAAGCTGTCATGAAGAAAAGGCAAATAACAAAAAATTATTTTAGTAAAACTGCATTGTCTGTCAACGCTGTTTTTGGTATAGTTATAGTATGTACAGATGTCATATGAGGATCTTTTCCATAAAGCAGCAGGTCTGTATCTGCCCGTTTTTTGCAGATATCGGATTTCTCTATACGGTTTTACGGAAAGGAAGAAGGAATCATATGCAGAAAAAGACGCCTGATTACGATAACGTATTCAAAACAATGAAGGTCAAACATAAAAGATTATTCATTTCCGTGATTAATGATACGTTTGGGAAGAATTATCCGGCGGACGCAAAAGTAGAAATACTGCCTTCTGAAGGATACCTGACAGAAAATGAGACAGCGGACGGAAGCAAGGAGATCGAAGAACAGATTTCTGATTTTGTTCTTAGGATTGAAAACGAAATCTACCTTTTGGAATGCCAGAGCTATGATGACGGCTCCATGGCAATCAGAATTGCGGAGTATGCGTTTCTCGTTGCAAGGCAATTTGCGGTCTGGGATATCGGCCATGCGACCATTCCTATGCCAAGATTTTCCATCATCTATATCAAGAAGACGGAAAAGACTCCGAAAGCAACAACGATCACATTTACATTTCCGGATGGGCAGGAAATAAATTACGAGTCACCGAATGTGATCTTAGCGGAGTTTGACAAAGAATATATTGTGGAAAAAAGATTATTTCCCTATATTCCTTTTTATATCGCCAGGTATGAAAAGGATCTTATTTCGGAAAATAATATAGACAATGCGGTAAAAGATTTGGAATATTTCCGGAACGAGATGGTTCGGCTGCATAAAAAAGGTGAACTATCAGATTATGAGATTGTTGACCTCATGGGGTTAGCAAACACGATCATTACCCACATTACGAATGGAAATAAGAATGAAGAAAGGCTGGTGAATATTATGGGAGGGACCGTAATTGAGACAGAATCTGAAAGATTGATCCGTCACGGAAGAGCAGAAGGAAAAGCAGAGGAAATCATCGAAATGGGACAGGAATTTGGCTTAGACGATGCGGCCATTTTGAAAAGGCTGCAGGAAAAAATCGGATTGTCCTTAGAAAAGGCAGCCGCCTATTTAGAGCAGTATAGAGTTACTGTTCACAGCTAACCGTGTATTAGCTGCACAGTCAAGGTGCAGCCAGTAACCAGTATGGAAAACAGCTTGTATCGACGGAAAGATGACGGTTTACAACCCTTCCTTTGTATGTTAAGATTATCCTAGTTTATTTATGAAGCTTCTATATTTATGTTTTAGTATGATCGGGTGCATATTTCAAAAAAGGAAGGGAGGTCTTTCAGACCATGATTTTAAAGGATTGCAGTACATGCATGGTTTACGACACATCCGGTGAGCTTCTGGTGAAGGCCCGGGTGATGAGCGTAGAGGAGCGGATTACTCTGCATTTTGATGACGACAGCAAGCTCGGGCCTGATACAGATAAGCTGGAGGTGGATTTTTTTGACAGCCAGATGGGCTGTATCAAGACATACAGCAGCCTGGTCGTCCATAAGAACACGGATCCCTGGGTGCTGGAGCCGTGGATGGCACAGTGCGAGATCCTGGAGGTCCGCGAGACGATCCAGCGGCAGAAGGACCTGCGGGTAAAGCTGGAGAAGGATCTGGAATTTTCGTCGGAAGTACACGGACATTTTATGGGAACGATACATAATATCAGCGTAGGCGGCATCATGCTTTATACGGAGATGCCTCTCGAGGTGGATGAAGAGATCTCGTTCCGCTATTGTTTTCTGAAAAGAGAATATGAGGTGAAGGCTGTCATCCTGCGCGAGCAGCAGATGATCAAAAAGCGGCATGTCTATGGCTGCCGGCTTATCGATCTGACCAAGAGTGCGGAGAGGGATATCCGTCAGTTCGTATTTAAACAGCAGCTGAAGAGGATCTGGTAGGCCGGCTGTCCTGAGAGCAGACCAGCAGTGCATTCTGTCCTTATATTTGCTGCAGTTCCTTTATGAATAAGCTTTTGCGCATTCCGTGAGATCGTTCCGGGTGCGCTTCCTGTATGGGTGAGGAGGAAGTATCCATGACATCATTTACTTCTCTGCAAGATGCAGAAAATGGTTCTCTGTTTTATATGGACTGCCGATATTTGTCCTCTGTCCGGTACTTCTGTGAGAGTCCGGACACCGTATGTCTCATTTTTTCTGAAAAGCCGGAGGAGCTGCCGGAACGGCTCTTTTTAATGCCAGACGGCAGGCAGTACGATTACAGGGCGTTTATCTATACGCTCTCACCGGATATGGAGGTCTGCCGCCTGCAGAACGTGCCCGCGGAAAGCCAGAACAGCCGACAGGAGACTGACGGATATGCGGATCATTCAGCGTTCGGCAAGGATTCAGCTCATATGCAGGAACCCGGCACAGAATCGTCTGAAAAGGAATACTATATAGTCCGCGGTGTAACCGACGACATCCAGGAGGTCCGGAAGAACTTCCGTGTATACGTCTCTTTCCGCACCTCTGTTTACTTTGACCATGATCCAAAAGAAGTCCTGGTCACCATCAAGGATATCGGCTGCGGCGGCTTTCTATTCGTTTCTGATAAGAAATATCAGCCCGGAGATACATTGTCCGTAGTCCTCTTTGATTCCAGAAATCCTCTTCTGGTCATGGCCCGGATCCGGAAGCTCCGGCCGGTCCGTAAAGAGGGCCGGTATGGATACGGATGTGAGTATATTGACCTGAATCCGCAGGCTGAGGCGCGGATCCGCAATTACGTTTTCCATACAGAGGTTCTGCAGGTAAAAGCGAAGGAGTCCTGATACAGAGGCGGCTCAGCTCCCCTTTGGACACACCCGCAGCCAGCCCCATATACAAAAAGAAGAGTGAATCTCCTGCCAGGAGCCCACTCTTCTTTTTTCTACAAAGCCTTATTTTGCGTCCTTCTCTCCGCCTTTTTCCTCGTCTTCCTTCTTCACCTCGTTCACTTCCACGGAAGCCTCTCCCGCCGCGGTATGCTTCGGAGTATATTTCAAAAAATAGGTATAGATATCAACGATCGCCTGGTACAGTTCCTCCGGAATTGCTGTACCCAGATCCAGCTGCGTGAGCACTGTTGCCAGAGAGTTGTCCTCGTAGACCGGCACACCGTTCTCGTTGGCCATCTCTACAATCCTCTCCGCCATGTATCCCAGACCGGAGGCTACGATGACAGGCGCAATGTCCCTGTTCTCATCATACCTCAACGCTACTGCTTTTTTATTCATGATATCGTCATATTGTGACATTGACCGCATTTCTCCTTTCAAATATCTTCGGGAATGCAGCAGATACCTTGATCGGTACCTGGCCCTGCTCCACGGCAAGATACTCTACCTCCAGATTGTTCTTGCTCATGATCTTACGGATATTGTCACGGATGTCGCTTTCATGTCCTGCCAGCTCTTCCGGATAATGAATCAGCATATCCATCTTCCCATTTTCATAATACATCATCATATCAAAAAAGCCAACATCTTTTAAATCAAATTTAATCAATAATTTTATTCCACGCTCAGTAGAACCCGGGTTGCCCGACTCTTCATCCGGATCCACCCAGATCTCCGAATACATAGGCACTCCGTTCAGGATGACCGGAAGCATCACATGCATGACCGGCATATACACGCTCTCATTGATCAGCATGCTGCGCATCATGTTAACAAAATCTTCCTTGCACTCCAGGCCTGCATCCCCTCTCACACCTGCCTGCATGATACTGAGAAGCTTATCGGCCCAGTCCATCTTCCCTGCGGCCTTGTCATAATCCACATTCAGGAGCATATCCTTGAATTGAGCTCCCGTCATCCCCTGAAAATACTTCTGGAAGGACGGAAAATCCATCAGGCGCTGGAATGCCTGTGCCACCTTGTCCACGCTGCCGTTTTCCAATCTGGAGGTGTTGAGCGCGAGCAGGCTGATCAGATCCCGGATCTTCCCCAGATCCTTTGTCTGCGAAATATAGCTGCCCAGGTAGGGGATGATCTGATCCTTCAGAAGCTGTACGTTCGACGCGCTGCCTTCCATACTGTACGGCCGCAGCCTTGACGCAAGGAGCTGGAGCTCCTGCCGGTTGTTCCGGAACATCCGGGCTCCGATCTGATCCAGAAGATCCTGGATGGTCTGCTGAAGGTGCTTGCCGGATGACATGTCATTATATCTCCGCAACATATCCAGGATGCCTGCTTTTAATTCCACGGAATTTGCTTCATCCATGATCCGCCGCAGCACATCAAATAACGGCCCCTGCAGGCGGTTCGCCCCTGCCATGGCGTCCTTTAGAAATCCGTTCAGCTCCTCCGGGGTCATCTCCAGCATCTGGAGCAGCGCCTGGATGTCAGCGGCAGTCCCCTTGCCAATCCCTGATTCCACCATATTGGCCATCCCGCCGTACAGCATCCGGGTCATGACCTCCTGCAGATTGGGAAGATCCCTCAGAGACTGGACAAAATTGCCGAAATTGGATTCATAGGAGATTCCCTTCCCCTGCTGGCTATCTGCGTCTGTCCTGCCGTCAGCCCGGACTACCCGGTTGGTATCCACCTGGTTCTTGACGCTTAAATCCTGTGCCTGCTGAGTCGGAGTCTGCTTATTATTGACCGCGTTATTATCATACCCCACGACAGGAGTCGTTACTTTTAAAATATTTGACATTTTTTCACCTGCTTTGCAATTTACTCTTATCGTTTCCCGCAAGTCTGACGATATATATTAATAAATGTAATTTTTGTAGTATAAAACATCACATTATATTAGATAAGGCGGTACTAAGATTATGGATAACATGCTTGAAATGTATCTCTATGAGACAAACACTCTTATGGAACAACTGGACGAACTCTTGATAGAAGCAGAGAAGAACTCGGATTTTACAACAAATGATGTAAATGAGATCTTCCGTATCATGCATACGATCAAAGGCTCATCTGCCATGATGGAATTCTCCACGTTGATGGAGATCGCTCATCATATAGAAGATCTTTTCTTCTATATCCGAGAAAACGGAATGGATTCCCTGGATGAGTCGCACAAGAATGACTTGTTCAATCTGATGTTCCAGTCAACGGACGCTCTTCGCGGCGAAGTTGAAAAAATCGAAAACGATGAGCCCCTTAGCACTAATATCGACTCAATCATTAAAAGTATTAATAGTTTTTTGGAAAAAATCAGTTCTTCCGGTGAGAAGTCTTCTGAGGACGCGCCTGCACAAGCACCGTCCGCTCCCACCGCACCGCCTGCAGATAAAGAGGCGATTGCCGCGATCAACCAGGAACTGGCAGGATGCCCTGACAGCAAGCTTCCTTATTTTATAAAGATCCATTTCGAAGAGGGATCCGGCATGGAGAACCTCCGTGCTTTTATGATCATCACCGCCCTGAAGGAGATCGACATGCAGTTCGAATACTATCCTTCCGATGTGGAGACCAACAGCGACACGGCAGAGTCCATCATAGACAACGGCTTCTTTGTAGCGCTTTCCTCCCAGGAGGATGTGGACAGTGCAGTCGGCATCCTGAAGGAGCAGAACAGCATCCAGGCCTATGAGGTCATTGAAAATGTGCATGCGAAGGCGGAAGAGCCCAAGCAGGAAGCACCGGCTCCGGCAGCACAGAAGAGCGCCGAGGCCGCTCCGGCTCCGGCAGCCGCAGAGAGCGCGCAGAAGAGCGCACCGGCTCAGGCCACCGCATCTACGCACAACGCTCCGGTGAAGCAGAGCCTCATCAGTGTCAACCTTTCCAAGCTTGACAGTCTGGTAGCGGTTGTGGGCGAGATCGTGATCACAGAATCCATGGTCACATCTTCTCCGGACCTGCAGAACCTGAAGCTGGATAACTTCATGAAGTCCGCGCGCCAGCTGCGGAAGCTGACCGACGACCTGCAGGATATCGCGATGTCGCTTCGAATGGTTCCCGTATCTGGCACCTTCCAGAAGATGAACCGTGTTGTCCGGGATATGAAGAAGAAGCTGAACAGGGACGTAAGGCTTACCCTTGTAGGGGAGAACACCGAAGTTGATAAGACCATCGTGGACAGCATCAGCGACCCGATCATGCATATTGTCCGCAACTCCGTGGATCACGGCATTGAGGAGACCAGGGAAGAACGTATCGCTGCAGGCAAGGATCCGCAGGGCGAGGTTGTCCTGGCTGCGAGCCATACCGGCAGTGAAGTCATCATCACGATTTCCGATGACGGACGCGGCATGGATACAGAGAAGATCCTGGCAAAGGCGGAGCGCAACGGCATCCTGACCAAGCCTGCCAGCGAGTATTCCAAGAAGGAGATCCTTTCCCTTCTGATGCTCCCCGGTTTTTCCACCAACGAGGAAGTGACCGAGTTCTCGGGACGAGGCGTCGGCATGGACGTTGTAAAGAAAAATGTAGAATCCGTAGGAGGCACCATTTCCATTTCCAGCGAATTGGGACAGGGAAGTGTCACTACCTTGAAGATTCCTCTTACTATGGCGATCACGGACGGCATGGAGATTTCCGTCGGGAAGTCTCTGTTTACGATTCCGATCGCGAATATCCGCCAGTCTCTCAAGATCCAGAAAGAGGAAGTCATACTGGACGCAGGCGGCAATGAGATTGTAAAATGTCTGGGTGAATTTTATCCGATCATCCGTGTACATGAGTTATATAATATTGAAACCGAGAGGACCAATATTGAAGACGGCATCCTGATCTGGGTAGAATCCGCTGATAAGTCCTTCTGCCTGTTTGTAGACGAACTGCTCGGCGAGCAGCAGGTAGTTGTGAAGCCGCTTCCTTCCTATTTGAACAGTTTCAATATCAAAAATTCTGGAATCGGCGGCTGTACGCTCCTCGGCGACGGCAATATCAGCCTGATCCTGGATATTGGTAACTTATATGCAGCATATCATACTCAATATTAAATTATAGGAACCGGAGGAATAATTTTATGTCAGCAGATACACAGAAGAACACAGAAGTCAGCATTCCGGAGAATGAGGCTCCTGCTTCCACAGAGAGATTTTTAACATTTACTTGTGACGGACTGAATATCGGTGTCAGCACCAATTACGTGATTGAAATCATCACAGATCATTCCATCACCATGCTTCCTCTTGTCCCCGATTATCTGAAGGGCATCATCAGCATGAGAGGTGAGATCATTCCGATCATCGATATCCGTCTCCGTATGGGTAAGCTTCCTATTGAATATACCAGCACCACCTGTATCATCATCCTTGACATCAATGATGTGAAGATCGGTATCCTGGTAGATGCCGTTCAGCAGGTGATGGATGTAGACCAGAGCCTGATCTCTCCTGTCCCGGTGGAGAACCAGCAGGAGCTGATCCGGGGTATGGTTTCCTCAGGAAATAATTCCGTGATCCTTTTCCTGGATTGCGAAAAACTGATTCAGGCATATTGAAAAACAAAAGGAGCAAAGAAACATGTTAACGATAAATGACAGGGAATTTCAGCGTCTTGTAAAATTTGTACATCAAAATTACGGAATCGATCTGTCAAAGAAACGGCAGCTCATCACCGGGCGCCTTTCCAACACGATCGTCGGTATGGGATTCAACTCGTTCGAAGACTACGTAGAATACCTGATCAATAAGGGCAAGCCGGAAGACCGGGAGCTGATGCTGAATAAGCTTACAACCAACTATACGTATTTTATGCGTGAAGAGGCGCATTTTAAACTGTTCTCAGATACTATCCTTCCTTATCTGGAGCAGACAAAGAAGGATAAAGTACTCAGTATATGGAGCGCCGGCTGTTCCTCCGGTGAGGAGCCTTATACGATCTCCATCATCCTGAAGGAATATTTTGCAAATAAACCCGGATGGGATACCAGAGTGCTCGCCACAGACATTTCCCAGAATGTACTGCGCAGCGCGGTAAATGCGGTCTATGACGAGGATTCCCTGAAGGAGTTATCCCCAACCTGGAAGAAGAAGTACTTCCGTCCCGGAGAAGTGCCCGGTACCTACCATGTTACGCAGGAGCTGCGGAACAATGTCATCTTCCGGACGTTTAACCTGATGGATCCGATCAAGTTCCGTTTGAAATTCGATGTTATTTTCTGCCGAAATGTAATGATCTATTTTGACCAAGAGACAAAGGAAGCGCTTGTCCGGAGATTTTTTGACGCGACCAATGACGGCGGTTATCTTCTGATCGGGCATTCGGAAGGCCTGAACAAAGCCACAACGCCTTATAAATATCTTAAGCCTGCGACTTATCGGAAGGTAAAATAAAAAGTATGACAAGCTGCTTTTGAGGATTCAGAAGCAGCTTTTTTAAAAAACTCTAACACTTTCCAATATTATGTGGTAGAATGAATTTATGATGTCAGGCCAAGTTGTATTTTGGCCGCAAGAAAGGAATGATTTATTATGAATAATTCGATCAAGGTGCTGGTTGTGGACGACTCGTCCCTGTTCCGGCAGATGATCATACAGCATCTTTCCTCCCAGCCCGGCATAGAAGTCGTAGGCTATGCGATCAATGCATTTGACGCAGGACAGAAGATCCCGCGGCTGAAACCGGATGTGCTGACTCTGGATGTGGAGATGCCCGGACTCAATGGAATTGAATTTCTCAAGCAGCTCCTTCCGAAGAACCCGATCCCGGTCATTCTCGTATCTTCTTTAAATTTAAGTGTATTTGACGCGCTGTCCGCAGGCGCTGTGGATTTTGTCCGCAAGCCGGATATGAGCGCCCAAAATTCAAAGGATACCTTTTTTACCAGCCTGACGCTGAAGGTCCGCGCCGCGTCCAAAGCGAGGGTACGTGTGGCTGCCCGGCAGAATACCGGCAGTGCCGTGACCGCGCAGAATGTCCCGGCGAAGCCCATGCCCTTCCCGCCGATCCCGCGGACTGTGCTGGACTCCACCATTATCGGCCTGGGTGCTTCCACCGGGGGGACGGAGGCCACGCTTGCCGTGCTGCAGAAGCTTCCGGCAAATATTCCCGGCATGGTGATCACGCAGCATATGCCGGAGGGATTTACGGACATGTACGCGCAGCGTCTGAACCGGATCTGCAGTATGGAGGTCCGGGAAGCAAAGAACGGCGATGTCATCCGTCCTGGACTGGCCCTCATCGCTCCCGGAGCGAAGCAGATGGAGGTGGTCAGGGCGGGAAATAACTATATCGTACAGTGCCACCCCGGTCCCAAGGTGAGCGGTCACTGCCCGTCAGTAAATGTCCTCTTTAATTCCATTGCCAAGAATGTTGCCATCAAAAAAGTCGGCATCATCATGACCGGAATGGGCAGCGACGGAGCGGAGGGACTGTTGCAGATGCGCCAGAAGGGTGCCTTCACCATCGGGCAGGATAAGGAATCCTGTGTGGTATACGGGATGCCGATGGTGGCTTACAATATCGGCGCGGTATGTACGCAGGCTTCCTGCGACAATATTCCTTCCGTTCTTTTGAATCATCTGAAGGGATGACGGAATCATTTCCAACCGTAGGGCTGGGATCGTGATTTTACGGATTTCAGAATACAGAAAGCCTGACACTGGCAGCCATTCTGCATACGATGGTATTGAAAATATGGATTATAAAAACAGATGTGCTTCCGGTGCATCTGTTTTTCAGTTTTTATGTTTTACAACAAAAGATTCATCCTATTTTTTGCGGGATTCACTGCAATTAAATGTTCTTTTTTAGGTTATGATTTTTGAAGTTATGCCGATATTCAAGATATAAACTATAAAACAATTTATTCCAACACAGTAAAAAAGACTGCAATGTTAAGAAAAGGAGTCCAGTATGAAAATAACAAGTAACAATCTAATGAAAAGCTATCCGGATCTTCGGATTCATACAAAGGAAAATCCTGCTCCTTCTGCAGCTTCAAGTGACGGACATAGCTTTGACGCTTTGATCATACAGTCTAATCCACGACAGATTGAAGAGCACACCTTTGCAGAGTCGGTTTCCCGGCAGTTATCCTCCGGGATGTCTGATACCGCATCTGCAGAGAAGGTTCAGGATTTAAAGAATAAGGTTGCGGAGCATACGTATCAGATCGATGCTTATGCCATTGCATCCAAGATTCTATTGGTATAAGAGAGGGGCAGATTCAGAGCTTTTTTCATGTCTTTTGAAGAGATACCGCGGAACCAGAGATGAGGGGGAATCAGATTACTATTCCAGGAGGATTTGCGTGTATGAGTGATTTTTCAGCTTTTGCTGATCTTATGAAGGATTTCATAGAATTTTTTGATACATTGATTCCGATCGAACAAGATAAGCTTGATGCTACTGTGAAGAACCGGGTTGGTATTTTAGAAGATTTTATGCACAAGGAGCAGGCCGCAGTGATGCGCCTGCGGGGGTTGGAACAGAAGCGTGAAGCGGAACTGAAGCGTCTCGGACTGGAGGGCTGCACCTTCCGGCAGATCTTGGATAAGATCCCGGATACGGATGCAGCCATGCTAAAGCCCCTGTTCGACAGGATCGACAGTCAGGTTCGCGTCATGCAGTCCTTAAGCGGAAGTATCAAGGATGCGATCGAAGTCAATCTCAGGGTCATCGAGCTGAAGCTTGCCGGAGATCCTGCAGGAAATGCCACCTATTCCGCGGCTGGGCAAAAGGCTGAAAAGAACAGCACGAAGCATTTTTCAAACCGTTCTGTATAAGGAACTGTTTCTAATAAATCAGGAGGAGGATTCACTTTATGATACGTTCAACATTTGCCGGTTTTACTACCGCTCAGCTTGCTATGGGTGCCAGCCAGCGATCCATTGATGTGACCGGACAGAATATTGCGAATATCAATACTGAAGGATACACAAGGCAGCGTCTTGATGTTACCAGTTTGAATTTAAAAAACGGAGGCTTCTATAATTCATCGAACAGAACAAGGGTTGGCTATGGCGTCGATATGACCGGGATCTCACAGCTTCGAGATCCGTTTCTTGATGCCCAGTATCGTTCTCAGATTGCCAAGCTTGGTACAACAGACGCGCATGCCGCAGGATTGGAAAAACTGCAGGTCGCTTTTGATGAAAGTACTACATCTGGCGTCCGTGATGCTTTTATCAACCTCAGCAGCGCTCTCCAGACGCTTTCCAAGGATGACGGATATACAAAAGAAAATGATACTGTAGTTCGTTCCAGGATGCAGATCCTCGTGAACCTGTTCCGTGAAAAGGCGGTCTCTCTTCAGGATATCCGTGAGAATACCCGTGAGGATTTCCAGTCCACAGATATCAAAGAGCTGAACGAGACGTTAAAGAATATTGCCGATCTAAACACCAGCATCAAGAACAGCCAGGTTCTCGGCAATAACGCGCTGGAGCTGATGGATGAGAGAAATAAGCTTCTGGATGAGCTGGGAAGCTATCTGCCGATCAATGTAAACTATAAGCAGAAAATGATCGGAGAAGGATATTCCGTACAGGTTCTGGATGTATCCTATACAGACACCGAAGGCGTAAACCACCGCCTGATCTCTGACGGAAGATACGGCGAATTCCGTACCGATATTTCCGGCGATCCAGTCACATTGACTCTGACGGACGCGGATGGGTATACATTGGATGTGACAGAAAAGCTTGCCGATGGAACCTTAAAGGGCACGCTTGATTTCATGAACAAATCCGGGGATTTTGATGATACGGATTTCAAGGGGATCGGGTATTATGAGAAGGTATTTGATTCGCTGATCAAGAAATTTGCAGAGGAATTTAATGAGGCGAATAAGTCTGTTGTGCAGGATAGTACAACTATAAATACTGGTACTGCTACTGAAGAAAAATTACTGCATTATGAAGATTCTTCAAAGAATCCGACGGTTCCTGTTTATAAAGCTGAGGATGGCAAGTATTATTTAGATACAGGTAAAACCCAGGAGTACACGGACGATGTAAAGAATCTGACTCCGGTTTATAAAAAGGATCCAAATAATACTAACAACTATTTAATGGAAGAGCGCCCCTTATTTGAAAAAATTGACCCTACCAAGGAGTTCTCAGCTCTCAATATCAAGATTGCGACAAACTGGCTGAACGGCACCTATGGTATTACTAATTCTAATAACACGGTAAATGATGTTGTCGGTTCTTCGGCGAATGAAAATATTGAGAACATGATCAAGATGCTTTCCAAGGAGTATTCCTTTACTTCGGAAGCTACGGACGGCCCGGCCAAGGGCATGGATGTGAAGTTTTACAGCGGTACTTTCTACAGTTGTTTCGCGAATATTGAAAACACTCTTGGTATTGATATTTCTTCGGCAACCACTATGCTGGATAATCAGATTACAGTTCTGAACGAAACAGCGAATTCAAGAGACGGTGTTTCTGGTGTACAGCTGGATGAGGAAGGAATGAACCTGCTGCATTACAATCAGTCCTACAATGCTGCGGCAAGGCTCATGACGACTCTGGATGAGATGCTTGACAAATTGATCAACGGCACCGGCGTAGTCGGAAGATAAGAGGAGGTTTAAGATGAGGATTACAACAAATGCCATTTTAAGAAATTATAATAAAAACCTTTCCACTTCTATGAAGAATCTGGATACCATGAGAAGCCGGGTTATGACGCAGAGGAAATATATGTCTACCGCTGAGGATACCTCCAGCGCCCTGCGCGCTACTTCATTGGAGAGAAAATACGCAAAGAATAATGATTATCTGGATACCGTAGATGATATCCAGTCCCACCAGAACGCGCAGGAAGACGCCGCGATGCAGATCAGCAATATTGCACTTGTCCTGGCGAAGCAATATGGTATTGAAGGTCTGAACGGTACGAATATTACCGAAGAAACAAGAAGAACCTATGCGGATGCCTGGAAGGGCGCGCAACAGAGTATGCTGCTTTCCCTCAATGCTACTTATGGAGATGAATATGTATTCGGCGGCAGCGATGCGAAAAATTGTCCCTTCTCTTTGGAGACTGGACCAGATCCTAAGGATCCGACTAAAACAATTCAGATATTGAAATATCGCGGAGTGGATGTTACGAATGGAGATACGGCAGCTTTAGAACAATTGTCCAAGGATTCGCATTATATTGATCTCGGATTTGGATTGCAGGTTAATGACGGCACTCCGCCTGATGAACAGTACAATATCGACCCTGCCACTGCTTTCAACACCTCCCTTCCTGGTATCAATCTGGTAGGATACGGCGTTGACGCGGACGGCGACTCTAAGAACATGGTGGTTCTCGCAGGGCAGATTACGGCGGAGCTGGCGAAGCCCGAGGGAGAATTTGATTATGAAAGATACAGAACGCTGCTCAATAAATTTGAGGATGGCCGCAACAACCTCCTCTCCGAGGTGACCATCCTTGGTACGCAGACAGAGTTCCTGACCACGACCAAGGACCGTCTGGAGAACAATAAGATCCAGATTGCCGAGGATTATGATAATGTAGTCAACGTTGATATGGCGGAAGCGATTATGGACTTTTCTTGGGCTCAGTATGTTTATAATGCTTCATTAAAGGTCGGAAACAATATATTGACACCTTCATTTATTGATTTCATGAATTAATAGAAAAATAAGAGAGAAGGGAGGAATACTTTATGGATCAACTCATTCAGATTACGACTGTTCCCATTCAATATGAGTTGAAGATCAACAACGCTCGACTGGAATATTCACGTTCCAGCGCCGAATTGGAAATTCACAAAAATGATGGCGGACTGTCAATCAAGAGCCGTCCTGTAAAATTGAATCTGGATTCATTTCAGGCAAGAAATTCTGTCGTGCCGACGACTGTTACGAGTGTGAAGCAGGCAGCGCAGAAGGGACAGCAGGCAGCTTACAATGCAACTGCTCAGTTAGCGCAGGAAGGACAGCTTTTATTAAAAGCTGACATTGGGCAGGATGTGATCGGACAGATCATGCAGCAGAGAACGGCTCAGCCTACAGGCGAATTTCAGATGGGATTTACTCCGTCCGCGCCGGTAGATATCAGCTATGAGGCGCCGGATCTGACGATCAATTATGAGATGGATAAGCTGAATTTCGACTTGAAGGTGGCGAACGGCAATTTTGAATTTATCCCGGGTGATATCGAGATGTCGATCACACAGCGTCCAGAGGTGCTGATTGAATATGTTGGCGGTCCCATTTATGTACCGCCGAGTGCAAATCCGGATTATGAACCAGTAGATGTAAGGGCTTGAGAAAGCCCTTATATTTTTCTAACTGTACGGTTGCGATTCAAAATATTGGTTTTATGCAATTCATTGCAATAAAACCAATATTTTGAATCAGCAGCCTACGCATGAATGAGCAAAATGCGGCTGCATCAGCAGACGCAAAAGTGCGATAGCACGGATTTTGCGAATGGATGCGCAGGCTGGATGATCTTTAGATCATCCAGCCGTACAGTTAGATATTTGCAATCCGGCCGTTTCATAAGGTATACATCGTTTACCAGGAGGTATGATATAATTGGAAATTAATGCAAAATATTTTGGACAAGTTTCATATGATAAAAACGAAGCCATTCATATTATAAATGGACTGATCGGATTTGAAGCCTATACGGAATATCTTCCGATTCCTTTTCACGAAGACAATGACTCCCTGATCTCTCTGCAGAGCCTGGAGGATGAAACGCTTTCTTTTATCCTGATGAACCCATTTGGAATCCTTGCCGATTATTCTCCGTCTCTGTCTGATGAGGAACTGAAAGAACTGGATGCGGAAGCTTCTGAAGATCTCTCTTATTATGTAGTCTGTGTCATACGTGATTCCGTGGCGGAATCTACAGTAAACCTGAAGGCGCCTCTTGTTGTCAATGCACGGACCCGCCAGGCCAGGCAGATCATTCTGGATCAGTCGGAATACACATTCCGGCATGTTCTTGGAGATATGATGAAGGAGGAATCATAGTATGCTCATATTACAACGCCGTAAAGGGCAGTCCCTTACAATTAATAGCAACATTACATTGACGATCGTTGATACGGGAACAGATTGGGTAAAGCTTGCAATTGATGCTCCTAAAGAAATACCGATCCTTCGTACAGAGCTGGTGGAAGCGGCAGCTGAGAACCAGGCGGCTTCCCAAACTGTCTCTAAAGAAGTGCTGGAGAAAATATTTCATCAAAAATAGGGCTGCTCCGGCAGCCCCTTATCCAAACAGCGGTGTGGAATAATAGCGGTCTGCCGTGTCCGGCAGCAGCACAACGATCGTCTTCCCCTTATTCTCCGGGCGTTTTGCCAGCAGAAGCGCTGCATGCAATGCCGCACCTGAGGAAATTCCTACCAGAACCCCTTCATTTTTCGCAAGCAGCTTTGCCGATTCATATGCGTCGTCAATCTCAATTGTAATAACCTCATCGTAAATCTCCGTGTTGAGTACCTCAGGAATGAAGCCTGCTCCGATTCCCTGAATCTTATGTGGACCGCCTTTTCCTTCGGCGAGCACCGGAGAGTCTGCGGGCTCAACCGCAACGACTTTGATATTCTCATTCTGTGATTTGAGATATTCGCCGGTTCCTGTCAGGGTGCCGCCGGTTCCGACGCCTGCCACAAAGTAATCTACCTTTCCGTCTGTGTCCCTCCAGATCTCGGGGCCGGTGGTGGTTCTGTGCGCAGCAGAATTGGCCGGGTTCACAAACTGACCCGGGATAAAGCTATCCGGAATCTCTTTCGCCAGCTCTTCCGCCTTGTCGATGGCGCCCTGCATTCCCAGTGCACCATCTGTCAGTACCAGCTCTGCGCCGTAAGCCTTTAAGATATTCCTTCTCTCTATGCTCATGGTTTCCGGCATGGTCAGGATGATGCGGTAGCCCTTTACTGCCGCAATGGACGCAAGCCCAATCCCGGTATTGCCTGATGTAGGCTCAATGATCACAGATCCGGGCTTTAGGATGCCTTTTTCCTCTGCTTCATCGATCATAGCTTTGGCAGCCCGGTCCTTTACGCTTCCTGCCGGATTGAAGTATTCCAGCTTCACCAGAACCGAGGCTTCCAGTCCCAGCTTTTTTTCTATATTTACAACCTCTACAAGAGGGGTGTTCCCTATCAATTCCAGGGTTCCTTTATAAATATTGGACATGATATGTTCCTTTCTGCAAATGCTATTCTTGTTGTTTATTTCAGAGATTCCTCCTGCAGCCTGTCAAATTCCGCCATGCATTCGTCTACCGTTGCTCCATTCAGGAGGTTCCGGACGATCAGGCAGGTATTTCCCCACTGCTCCACCTTCATCCCGGCGTTGGAGCCAAGGACATACTTGTTCTCCTGAATCTTCTCATTTAGGGGTTTTAAGGCATCAATGCAGTCTACCTCTACGTTTTTCGATGGTGAGATCACCTTGTTATGTTCCGAATAGATCTGAAGCGCTTCATCGGAAAGGATAATATCCAGCACCTTCTCTGCATCTTCCACATGCTCCGCATTGACGCCGATCCCATATCCTGTCATCGACACGACCGGCATTGGGCCGAGGCTGCTTGGAAATCCGATCACCTGAAGCTCAAAATCCGGAGCTCCGTATGCAGTCTCCGTGTTTGCAGCCCCCCAATATGCCATCACGATGGGGGTTTTCTGTGCAAGGAAATCGGAGCCTTCTCCTTCGATCGCCTCGGAGACATAAGCCTTCTCTGCATCGACATATCCAAGGTCGATCAGCTTCTGCAGAAATTCAAATGCAGGACGCATATAATCGCTGTACTTGCTCTCCCCTTTATTCAGTGCTTCGATCTCTGCCTCCGTATTTCCCCCGTTGTACAGATCCGCATAAGCCTGGGCAAATACAAAGTCCTCCAGCCACCAGCGGTTGGCGCCGATGGGAGTCTCAATCCCATTTTCCTTGAAAACCCTGCAGCATTCCAGCAGATCCTCCGGAGTTTCCGGCAGCTCCAGCTTGTATTGATCAAACATTGTCTTATTGATAAACAGGCCGTGGGCTACCACCTCCTGCGGAATCGCAACCAGCTTGCCGTCTACCATATTTGCTGTCTTTACGACTTCTCTCAGATTCTCAGTGCAGTCCAATTCGGACAGATCCAGAAGTTTTCCCTCCGCCCCCAACACCTGGATCGTATCCGGATTCAGCAGATACAGGTCATCCATATTATTGCGGACACGGTCAACGCCGACTTCATCATAGGTTCTGTCCTGGTAGTCTTCCGCCGTGTAGGTCCTGTACTCCACAGTCAGCCCCAGCTCCTCCTCCGCCATGGCGATCGTCAGGTCAAACGCGTTCCTCGCCACATTCTTCGCATTCGGGTTTGATTTTTCCATGGGGCCAAACAGATTGACTACCTTTTTTTCCTCATTCTCATTTATGACCAGATTATTGACAGAATCCTTTTTCGCTCCGCACGCGGCCATTGTCATAACTGCAGTTCCTGTCAAAACCAGTACAGCTGTTTTTCTTAAAATACGAATTGCATTCATTCTCAATCCCTTTCTTTACGGCACTTTTTCAATACTTTGCTTTATGACCTTTTTCAGCAGGTCGATATCGATAGGCTTTGCCAGATGGACATTCATTCCGGCGTCCAATGCCTCCTTTTCATCTTCCGCAAATGCATTTGCCGTCATGGCGATGATCGGGATGGTCCGCGCATCCTCCCGCTCCAACGCACGGATCGCCCTGGTCGCGTCATAGCCGTTCATCACCGGCATCTGGACATCCATAAGGATTGCATCAAACTCGCCTTCCGCCGCTTTCGAAAAACGCTCTACAGCCCGCTGGCCATTTTCAACGACTTCACATCCTGCCCCCTCCATCGAAAGGATCTCCTCCAGGATCTCCGCGTTGATCTCGTTGTCTTCTGCGGCAAGAAAATGCAGTCCCTCCAGGGTCACGTCCTCTGCATTTATCGGTATTGTTTCTTCCTGCATGTCTTTCTGCATTTCGAGGATTTTTTCTTTAAATGCGGATACGAAAAATGGTTTTACAAGCATTTCCGTATTCTCAATGCGGAGAGCTTCCTCTACCCCTGTATCATCATAAGATGCCAGGATCAGGATCGGCGCTGTGTCCGGAAGTATCTCCCTCAGCTTTTCTGCAATACGGGCGCTGCCTTTATCCGATATATTCCAGTCCAGCAGGAGCAGGTCATAACCGTTGTATCCGTCGAGAGACTGTTGGCTGTCATCCTTCCCATTGCTGCCTTCCGGCAGCTGCGGCTGGCTTTCTTTCCCGCGGTACTCCCTGATCTGCCGTATGGCTTCCTCTTCGTCAGAGGCCACATCCACGAGAACCCCGGTGTCCTTCATCAGTACCCGGATATTCTCCGCGCGTTCTGCATCCCTGTCTACAAGCAGGATGCTGGAAATCCCGCTTTTCTCCCAGAACTGTATGTCGGCCCGGCCTTCCGGAATGCGGAATTCCAGCTCTACCCTAAAGATCGTACCCTGATCCACTTCGCTGGACACGTCGATGGTGCCGCCCATGAGCTCTACGATATTTTTTGTGATCGCCATGCCAAGA
The DNA here is from genome assembly GCA_964415625.1 of uncultured Clostridium sp. Taxonomy (GTDB): domain Bacteria; phylum Bacillota; class Clostridia; order Lachnospirales; family Lachnospiraceae; genus Schaedlerella. The sequence continues at coordinate 3,595 of CAYQBE010000053.1, read as the reverse complement.
CCCGTTCCCTGAACCTTATTGGTCGTACTGTTCTCCGCCCTGGTAAATGCATCGAAGATAATTTCCAGATATTCCGGCGTCATACCGTAGCCGTCGTCCTCCACCTCGATCCGGAAGTGCTCATACTGGCTGGAGCGCTGTTTCAGGCCGATGATACGAAACCAGATATTTCCTCCCTCCGGCGTATACTTTACGGAGTTGGAAAGAAGGTTGATCAGGATCTGATTGATCCTCGTCTCATCCCCCAGGAGGTATTCATGCTTGATGCCTGCCACCTCTACATGAAAATTCTGGTTCCTTGCCTGTGCCATAGGACGGATGATCGCATCTACGGAGGATACCAGGTCATTCAGGGTGAACTCTTCGACCGTAAGCACCACCTTTCCGCTCTCAATCTTGGAGACATCCAGGACATCGTTGATCAGACTGAGCAAATGCTGGCCGGATGCTGTGATCTTCTTCGTATATTCCCGCACCTTCACCGGATCCTCTGCGTCCTTTGCAAGCAGCGTCGTAAATCCCAGGACCGCATTCATTGGGGTCCGGATATCGTGCGACATATTGGAAAGAAACGTAGTCTTGGAGTTGCTCGCGATCTGCGCTGCCTGCAGGGCCTCCGCCAGCCTCTGGTTGTGTATCTCACGTTCGGCCTCCCGCTCCCTCCGGATCCGTTCCTGCTGCCTCTGGTTGAGATAATATAACGTGCAGCACAGGAAAAAGGCAACCAGCATGACCATGATCACGATGAAAATATTCTGATTTACTGTACGCCCCTCCTGCTGGATCGCCTCGATGGGCACATATCCGATCAGGTAGATCGACCCTCCGTTCACTGCCCACATATAGTTCAGGGCGTCTTTCCGCTGTATATTGTGATAAAATAAAATATTACCACCATTTTTCACACATTCCGAAACCTCTGCCCGAAGTCCTTCCTCCTGTATGTTGTTGGCCCGGTAAAAATCTTCCAGGTTCAGGTGCCCGGCATCCCTCTCTCCCATGCCCTTTGGCTTGAGCACAAATCTCTCGCTCTGGCTGTCCATGATATAGAGCCTGGCCTGCCCATTATAAAATCCGTCCGGAAGAGAACGTTCAAGCGTATCATACACATATTCAATATAAAGCGCGGCAATCTCACGTCCGTCCTTTTCCACCGGACACTTGATCGTATACGCCCACGTACCCATATAGTTTACATAGGACCGGGAGACCGGCAGGCCGGCAATGATCTCTCCCGATGAAAAGTCCAGTTCTTCCCCGGTAAATACCTCTCCTGTATTGGAAATGCCTTCTTCCTCCCCTGAGAATATCAGGGACATCTTTACCATGGTCTGATCCCTGTTGTAATCCGAAACAAATCTCTCGGGATCCTCGATCTCCGCGATCTCCTGCGCGATCAGCTTCTGGAACTCCGCCTCCTTGAGCAGAATGGCCTCGATCGTTCCCTTCATCAGCTCCAGGCTCTCACTCAGGTTCTGAATGGCGGAATCCGACATCTCGTCTGAAATCTTGTGTGCCACGGAGAATATGACAGCACCGAAAATACTAAAAATCAGTATAATAGAAAGAAGCAGTGGGAATCCTTTGTCTTGTCTTCTTCTGTTCTGCTTCTTTCCTGCTCTTTTTTCTTCGTTGTTATTCATTTCTCTTTTCACTGGATAATCCTTTTCCACATAAGATAATACAGCTGTTTATTACAATAATATTATACCTCTTTATCTATTTTCGTGTCAATATGGTTCAGGTTTTTGTATGCGGGCGGGGGTGTTATATTGACAACCCCAATTAGTTAACTTCAAATTCATATAACAGCCCCCAATGTGGTATGCACCTTTTTCTACAAAAGCCCCAAAAATGGAAAACATCTCCTTCTCAGTTATACTGAATCATGCTATACGGATATTACTGATTATTTTTCTTTATAATTATCTTTAGCAAAGTAAAAACATGAGATATCAATTAAAGAAAATGAAATATCCCAAACGTATCAGTATCTGATTCAGTCTGAAAAACGTATACCGGATCATGTGGTAAAACTGACAGGGATTACAAATGAGATGTTGGATAGGGAAGGTGTTCCAGAAGCCGACGTTCTAAAAAAAGTGCAGGAATTTAAATATCTTGCGAAACGGAAACTGGATGATGTGGAAAATTACAGGTTGGAAACAATGGCATCATATTTTTCTCTCGATGTAAGTAATGCACATAGAGCTCTCGCAAACTGTATGTTGATTCATAGGATCTATTGTGAACTAAATAAATTGTGACAGGCCGCCGTGTAAAACGGCCCTAATTTCAGGATTTTTTTAGTGTGTTCCCTGCATGGGCGGAACTGGCTCTGATGATATTTGAGAATCGGCAGATACGCACATTATCCCCTATACGTGCGGGAGATAATGTACGTGCGCTATACAAATCATATAAAATTAAATCTGGAGATATCCTTTGATTTCCTCAGCCGTGTGCTCTATATGTGTTCTTCTGTTCCACAAAACCACTTTTCTAATTTTTTGCTCCGTTACTTCTTGTCCGGCTTTTTTAATTTGATCACGTATATTTTCTTTCATTCTAGCACCTCGTTCTAAAGCATCTTCAACGATTTAATACAAATATTCCATTTTTCTCAAATCTCCAAGATCATGGAAAACTGCATTCGCTGCGACAAGCGCTCTCCTCATATAAATGGCATTGTCTTTAAATAGCTCACTTTCAATATAAATTCCCTGCGCTTCAATAAACAAACAGCAAAATGTCACCACTGTTCTCGTATTGCCTTCACGAAAAGGGTGTACCTTCCATAGTCTCGCCAGACAGTCTACAAACTTCTGTACTATAGATTCAAATGCTTGTCTATTCCAATCTATATGATTCATATCATCCAGTACTTTTGAAGCGTCTCTGGCAATATCAAAACAATCTGAATATTCTATGGAAAGTTCCCCTAATATCACTTCCGCTTTTTCAATATTAATAATTCTCGGCTTCCCTGCCCAATCGTATACATCCTGAAAAATAGAATAATGCAGCTCACATAATGATTCAAAGTCAAATTTCCTTACGCTGTCAGCAACAACCACATCTGAAAGACGGCTTAATGTATAGTCTGCCTCCATTTCCCGCAATGTTTCTTCATTTCGAATATCTGCTAAGTTTCTCAGCACATCCGACTCTGGTATAAATATGGGTCTATCATCGGCATATTCCCTACCTCTTCATCTTATATTTCCTATCCAGTGCTTTTCTTAATTCTTCCGTGGTAATCTCACCGCGCTTTTCCTGCTCAATTAACTCTTTCATCTCCGTAGAAGGTTCCAACCCATCTACCTTTATCATTCCCAGGGCATAATCCCACTTTCTGTCTGATCTGACTAACATATGATAATCAACTCCTTCTTTTTATTTATAATATCATATATCGCAATTCATATCCACAGGATGGCCACCATCTGAAATGTTCTTTATTTTTATACTCACGGCCGATGAAATCTGCCGCTCAATATCATCATATCAAATTACAGGGAATGAAACAATTTTGGGCATAAATCGGAATCACCTCCTCACACATACAAACAATACCGCCGCTTCCTCTCTTCAG
>CAYQBE010000052.1:16948-31103 GCA_964415625.1 uncultured Clostridium sp. | reverse complement strand
CGGTTCTCCACGCCGGCGATCCGGATCTTGGAAATGCCTGCGAGAAACTGGAACATCAGCGAGGACAGCTTCCCGTCCAGCTCCATTTTTTCACTCTCATATTTCAACTGCCGCCAGCCGATCAGGCCGATGACCAGCATCGCCGCCAGCACCATAATGATGGACGGCTTTGCCAGGGGCTTCGCGTACCGGAACATCTGCCAGAGATACATCAGAGAGAGCACCGCCGTGATCACGGTTTTCACAATGACATCCGCAAAAACCTGGTAAATGCTTGTAATGCCCATGACTCTCTGGGCCAGGTCGGCGGAATCGTATTCCCGGAAAAAGCTTTCCGGCAGGTTGAACAGCCGGTCGTAGGCCGCGCTCTGCACCGCGTATTCCATCGTATTCATGCTCCGGAAGGTGGCCAGGTTTTTCACAATGGTAAAGCTTAAATTTCCCAGGGAGCAGGCCAGCACCAGGAGGCAGATCTGCACCAGACCGTTCTGGTCCGCCATGGGGATAAATTTGTCATACACCCGCTGGTTGATCACTGGGAGCAGCAGCCCCACCAGTGTCCCCAAAAACGCCAGAAACGCGATCTTCACAATGTCCCGGATATACACGCATTTGAAACCAAATGCAAGAAGATCCTTCCATTTCATGGCCTTGGCCGGGAAGGGGCGGTACACCATATCCGCCTTGACAGACAGGGTGGCCGCATATCTGGCGTCGATCACCACCCCCGCGCTTTCCGGCGACTCGTAGGCAATGTATTTCTGAGGGCCTTTCGGCAGGCAGACCACCGGGGCGCGGCCCTTTTCCTTGTAGGCCAGGATGGAACCCGAATCCTTTTTATACCATTTTTCCTCCAGCACGATCTCCCGGCTGGTAAAATGAGAGAGACGGCCGATGTCCCGAATATCGAACTTCCGCCTGCAGCTTTCCTTTACCACGGAAAACGGGGCGATTCGGATATCCATATAGTCGCAGATCTGGGCCGCCGCGTCGTAGATCTTATTCCCGCTCACCGGCGTCTTGTTTTTCCGGTTCTTTTTCCGGAACATGTCGTAGATCAGAAACAGGCCCCGCTCGTAGGTCTGCTCCTGCTCCAGGGAGGTGGCGTAGATGCCGCCCTCCTCCTTGATGATGTTGATGTTGTACTGCTCCACCATCTGCTCTTCAAATTCTTCCGGATCAAAGAGCCGGATTCCCAATGTGGTCGCAAAGTCCATCCTGACCTGCTCCGGCTCCTTTGGGCGGATCGCCCGAAGCTGAGCCTGTTCCAGGGCGATCAGCGCGAAACGCCAGGAACCCAGCTTTTCGTTGTCCCAGCACAGGGAGGGGATCCATTCCCCTTCCGTCATCTCGCCGATCAGGAAGCGCCTGCCGGGCTTCCCGTCTTCCAGAGGGAGCACATAGACCAGGACATGCCCCTCCAGAACCTGGAAGGCCTGCCGGGGATCCTCCGTGATCAGCTTCTGACCACCTTTTAATCTGATATTCTCCATATTGTATTCCTTCCTTATTAGATGTCCAATCACAGTCAGGACAGCAGACCTCAGACACGCCTGCTGCTGTCTCAGATCGTCTGCACCAACGTCTGGTAATGTCCTGGCTGGCTCATGAGTTCGTCGTGGCTGCCCCTCTGGACGATCTTGCCGTGCTCCATGACGATGATCTCATCGCAGTCCCGGATGGCCGACAGCCGGTGAGCCACGATCACGCAGGTACACCCCCTGCGCTTGATATTATCCATAATCTCCTTTTCCACGAGGGGATCCAACGCGCTGGTGGCCTCGTCCATGATCAGGACCGTCGGATTCGTGACCAGCGCGCGGGCGATCTCCAGGCGCTGCCGCTGCCCGCCGGACAGGTTATCGCCGCCCTCGGTCAGGACGTACTCATAGGCCCCCGGCTTTTTTGTGATGATATCGTGGATGCAGGCGTCCTTTGCCGCCTGGATCATATCTTCTTCCAGAATACTCTTATTCCACATGGTCAGGTTGTCCCGGATGGTGCCGGAAAACAGGGTAATGCTCTGGCTCACCGTAGACACGCTGGAGCTTAGGATCTCCTTCGGGATGTCCCGCACCGGCATATTGTCCATATAGATTTCCCCGGACCAGGGAATGTACAGCCCGCTGACGATCTTGGAAACGGTGGATTTTCCGCAGCCCGAGGCACCCACGAAGGCGATGGAGCTGCCGCTGGGCAGATGGAAATGAAAATCCTCCACCAGCGGTTTTTCCAGAATGCTGTACCCGAAGGAGATCCCTTCCAGCTCCACATCCCCGCTGAGCTTGGTAGTCATGGTCATCTTCTGCGCCTTTGCCCGGAACTTCTCATCCTCCTCGTAGCGCATGATGTCCTCCACCCGGTTCATGTCCGCTTTTAAAGTCTGGATCTTCTGGATAAATTCCACCAGCTTATTCACCGGCGCCACAAAGGAACCCAACAGGCTGGTGTAGGCGATCAGCATCCCGGCGGTCATATTTCCCTGGATGACCAGGATGCCGCCCATCATCAGCACCAGGATATCCGCGATCCCGTTAAAGACCTCGGGGATGGCGTTGAGATACTGCTGGACGCTCCCAAGCTTCTGCTCCATCCGGGTGGTCTTTGCGTAATATCCCAGGATCCGGCTTGTGTATTCATTTTCCGCGCCTGCTGCCTTCAGCGTACTGGTAATGTTCAGCCCGGCAAATACCGCGCCCACCAGCTTTCCCTGGTCCTGCTGCATCTTCATGGTAGAATTGGCGATCACCTTGGAGGACGCCTTTACCAGTGTCATGTTGATGGCAATCCCCGCGATGCCGATCAGGGTCAGCAGCGGGCTGTAGGACAGCATCAATATCAGGTAAAAGCAGGCCACAAAAATATTCAGCATGGTTTCCGCCAGATCCCCGGCCAGGAAATTGCTGACGTTGTTGTTATTTTCCACACGCTCCGCCAGATCCCCGGCATACCTCTGGTCGAAAAAATTCATAGGCAGCCGGAACATATGATAGAGAAACCTGTGGGCCGAGATCATGGACATCTTGTTCTGCAACTTTAAAAGCAGAAAGCTCCGGTACAGCGTCAGGACTGCCTGGAACAGCATGGTAAATGCCATGATCGCCAGAAATGCCGTCATCCAGTCGGTATTGCCTCCCAGCAGGATATCATCGATGAACACCTGGGAAAATACAGGGATGACCATGCCCGGAAATACCAGCAGTAGCCCGATCGCGATCAGCGCCGTGATGGACGAATACTGCCCTTTCAGGCGTGTCCTGATGAAGGAAAAGAGAGTCCGCTCCTTTTTGGATTTTTTAAATTCCTTTTTCTTTTCAAAGGTCAGCACGATCCCGGTAAATGCGTCGTCCAGCTCTTCATAGGTCAGCTTCCGCCTACCCATGGCCGGGTCGTTGATGTAATAATTTTTTCCTTTACGCCCTTCGTAGACCACAAAATGGTTAAAATTCCAGTGGATGATGCAGGGCGGCTTGATCTTCAGCAGGTTGTCCAGGGATTTCCGGAAGCCCTTCACCTCGAAGCCGTATTTTTTTCCCGCCCGCATGATATTTTTCGCGTTGCACCCATCCCGGGAAACCCCGGTCTCGATCCGCATTTTCTCCAGGGGCATGTGCTTCCCGTAATAGGCAAATATCATGGAAAGGGATGCCGCGCCGCACTCGGTAGCCTCCATCTGATAGATGCTGGGTGTTTTTGCATAATTGTTCCTCATATTACTCCCCCGTCTGTTCTGTCTGCATCATCTGGTTTTGGTTCTTCGTCACAGTGAGCTTTTCCTTTAAATACGGAATCAGCATGGTGATAGGCGCCTTATTTTCCGTGACCACGCTGGCCGTCAGCATGGTGCCTTCCGTCAGTGTGATGTCCTTTCCCTTTTTGCTGGACCAGTAATACCCACTGGCCGTGCTGCCGTCTGTCTCAATGGAGCAGACCACCTCCACCACCGGCCCGTTTGAGAGAAATGCCTCCACCAGGTTGTCATTTCCCAGAGTCTTCTGCATGTCCGCGGCGGAGGTCACGTAGGACGCCACCGAACGGACATTTCCCTTCATGTGGCCGTATTCCTGCTTGTTGACCGTGGTCGGATAGATCATCACGTCCATCCCCGGGAGGACCTTCTTGCCCTCGCCCACCGGGATATAGCAGATCGCGTCGATGGTATCCGTTTCCTGGCCCTTGACCTTGACAACCTCTCCGCCCTCGCCCACGACAGAGCCCACGTCCGCGACGACCTCCTGCACCACGCCGTCCGATGAAGCCGTGATCTGGTACTTTTCCATGTTGGCCGTGTATTTTGCCAGCTCCATTTTCAGGGAATCCAGTACCGAGGCCTTTGCCGTGGAAAATGCGGTATCAATGCTCTGTTTTTTCACATCCATCTGCTGCTTTGCCTGATCCGCCTGGGTCTGAAGGGACTCCACCTCCTGGGTCAGGGACTGCACCAGGCTGTGCTCCACGCTGTAATCCGATACGGCCTGGCTGTATTCATTGCTGAGGATGTTCTGGTTCCTGGACTGGTTGGACTGCTGCTGGGTCACCGCTTCGTAGGCCGCCTTCGCATCTTCAAATTCTTTCCTTGCCGTCTCCGCTTCACTCTGATAGCGTGACACATTTTCACCGGCACGGGAAGCGGCGGACTGGGCGCTGTCCAGAGAACTTTTCGCCTGAGCCTGGTTCTGCTGCTGGGCGTAGAGCTGCTCCTGCGCCCCGCCCAAAGAGGTTTCCGCACTCTGGATCTGAGCCGCGGTCTGGTTCAATTCCGCCTGGGCCTGGCTGATGGCATCCGCATTTGTTATCGGATCAAGGTTCAGTTCCTCCAGCCTGGCCTGCTGTTCCCCATATGCTGCCTGGAGCTGGCCGAGCTGCGCGGAAAGCTGATTCACACTGCTCTGTATGGAATCCACAGCCTGGCATGCCTGGCTGTAGACCGCCGACGCCTGGTCACGGGCAGCCTGAGCCTCCTGGCTCTGTGCCTGAGCCTGCTCATAGTACTGCTGCCTGGCGGAATATAATGCCTGCGACTCTGTATAATCGAGCTGCTCCGGCAGGCCGGTCAGGTTGCCGATGGTATCGTAATAACTGGATTTCAGTCCGTCTCTCGCCGCTTTTGCCGTATTCATCCGACCCGTCGCGCCTGCAAGCTCCGACTGCCTCCTGGCAAGCGTCTTCTGCGCCAGTTCATAATCGCTGGTCAGAGAGATCAGCTCCGATTTGATATCAATGATCTCCTTATTATCCGAAGTAGCCACATCCCCGGTGCTGTCCAGGGTCACGTTCTGCACCGCTTCTATCCTGTTCCGCAGGTTTGTAACCTCCTGGGAAACGTCGTCGTCCGCCACATAGGCCACCACCTGCCCCCGTTTCACCTGGTCGCCCGCAGCCACCTCCACGTCGGTGATCATCCCTGCCACCTCCGAGTAAACCCCTCCGGTGTGATCCCCCCGCATGTAGATCCCGTTGGCGTCCACATTTACCGGAAGCCGCCCGAACACGCCCCAGAGCAATGCCCCGGCTACGATCAGGGCGCCTCCCGAGAGGGCCACCCAGAGGGACGACGGCGCAATGACGATGGCCCGGTCCAGCTGCTCCGGCGAGGACAATTTTTCCAACGCTGATTTTCTGAATAAGTCTGCCATACCTTACCTCCTTTGAAACTATCTTTCTGTCATAATATTTCTTAATTTATTCAAAGAACGTTTTAATATCACCCGGACATTTACAGGAGTCAGCTCAAGCTGTCTGCCAATCTCCTCCGAATTTTTTCCCTGGTAATATTTCAGGATAATAATCGACCGTTCCCGGACAGACAATTTCTTAAGGCACTGCAGTAAATGTTCCCGCTCCTGCCGCAGCATGGAAACCTCCTCCGCGCTGAGCTCGCGCATCTGTATCTGGTCTTCCATCCGGTCTGTCAGCATTTCGTCTTTTTTGTCCCTGTAATAGTTCTTGATCCGGTTGCCTGTAATCACGTAGATCCAAGTATCCAGGCTGCCGCGGTCCGCCTCATACCGCTCCAGATTTTTGTACACCGCGGTAAAGATATCCGCAGTCAGTTCTTCCGCATCCTGCTCCTGGGGGATCCTTTTCTTTACAAACATGTAGATTTTGTTATAATAATCCTGGTATATCTGTTCAAAATTTATCTGCCCCATAGTTCGTCTGTAGCAGACCGGTTGTCTACCGACCCGCCGCGGCATTCTCCGCGCCTGGATTCCATTTCAGGATCACCATGGTGATATCATCCGCCTGTTCTGCGCCATCCACGAATGCGTCAATGGATTCGCTGACTGCGTGTACGGTCTGCTCCACATCCGAATCCACACTCTTTTCCAGAACCTCTGTCAGCCGTTTTTCCTCATACATGTCATAGGCCGCATTTGTGGCTTCCGTCACGCCGTCCGTATACAGCACCAGCTTGTCCCCAGGAAACAGATCCATCTCCTGCCTGCGGTATCGGATGTTTTTCATCCCCGCCAGTACAAAGCCGTGATGGACCGGAACCTGCCGGACCGTCCCGTCCGCCTGGCAGAGGAAGGGAACGTTATGCCCCGCGTTGCTGTAGGCAAAATGCCCGCTTTTCACATCCAGGATCCCCAGAAATGCCGTGATGAACATTCCTTCTTTATTGTTTTCCGCCAGCTCATTGTTGGAGCGCTTCAGGATCTCCGACGGGTCAAGCCCCAGCAGGAGCTGGTTCCGGATCATGGCTCTTCCTCCCATCATGAACAGCGCGGCGGGAACCCCTTTTCCGGACACGTCCGCGATTAGCACCGCCAAATGATCCTCGTCCACAAAAAAGAAATCGTAGAAGTCTCCCCCCACCTCCTTGGCGGGATGCATATTTGCATAGATGTCCACGCCCTTTTCTTTTCCGATGTCAAAGGAGGTAGGCAGCGCGGAGAGCTGGATCTTGCTCGCCACATCCAGCTCCGCCTTGACCTTCGCGGAGCTTGCGGACGCCAGGATCGCCCGGAAAATAGACCAGAACATGAGCAGATAGATGGCCAGCAGGCAGATGATGATGATCAGCGCCATCAAAAAGGAACCCGGATCCATGGACAAAAGCGTGATCCCATAGGTGTCCAGTGTGTATCTCGCCGCCAGGAACAGGACATAAGAAAGCACCGGAACCAGCACGATCTGGCAGATCTGCTCCTCGGCAAGCTCCAGGATATGTACCAGCTTCTCCCTGAAAAAATACCTGTATATGACAAACAGAGCCGCCAGCCCGGCGCAGTCGATGAGAAGCCTGATCCCGAAATCCGGCAGGAACCGGGACAGGGAAGCTTCATCAATCCCCGGTGAAAAGAGGCTGTACATGATCTGTTTGAATACATAAAATACGGAGGAAAACAGGAGCATAAAAAGAACGGATACAAAGATCTTGATGTTCCGTTTCCCCTCATAGATCCGGACAGCCGCCGTACAGAGGATCACTGCCGGCACACTTCCCTCCAGAACGTTCATGACGGAGATCAGGGAGTAGAACATCTGCAGCCTCCACATCTCTTCGATCCCGCAGGCTGCCCCCATGATCAGGGTGCCTGCCTGTGATACGGCAAACCCGGACAGGGTGCCTGCCAGAAACGCACAGACCGCAACGAAAGCCCAAAGCAGAATGCTCCTCTTCCTGCCTTTCCGGGCTTTCAGCGTCAATGAAAGCATGACGGCTCCCAGGACGGTGCTCTGCACATACCCAATGCCGTTGTATAGATTTTCCCATTCAAATAATTCCATCTTAATATTCCTGAAACCTTTCTATCTGTTCCTCGGTACTTACCGTACGGTATTAGGGGCCGGCCAGCCCTGCGCTCCCGACCCCGCTGTTTCTTTTAGACCCTCGGCTTTCTTACCTGGGCCGGCAATCGATACACGCCGCCGGTCACTTCTTCCATTTCTTTGGAAGAGATCTCACGGTTTATGCTTTTTTCCGCTTCCTTTTTGGAAATCTTCTTTTCCATGTCCTTGTTATTCATCTGATTCACCTCCTTTCCCCGAATTTGCGGCCGCCCGCGCAGCTGGCATTTTTTTCATTGTAGCACATGCCGGTCCGCGGCTGACCTGCACTTCACACCCGAAATCATACACTTTACGAAATTGGTCGGATTTTGTTTTGTCCGGAACGCTGTTTTTTGTTATACTGACAATACTTATGAAAAATGGCCGCGCCAACAGATGCAGGAGGAGGGAATACGGTATGATGATCTTTTTACGTTTGTTTTTCGGATGTCTGGAACAGCTTGTTCCCTACGGGTTTTTATGCCTGTATCCGTTCCGCAGGCATTTCCGCTTTTCCAAACGGAAAACGCTCCTGATCACTGCGGTTTTGGGCGTTACCGCCTCAGCGGTGTTTGCCCTGGCCGGATCCGTCCTCGCCTCTGCATTGCCGGCGGATCCGTCCCTTCTTCTGTTGGTAAACGTCACCTTTCTATTTGTTCTGATCCTGGGATTTTGCTGGTATCTATATTGTGTAAAAGACATCTGGCAGAAAAAGCTTCTGATCTTTTCCCTTACGGTCACAGCCGCCCTGCTCATCACATCCGTCTATAACTGTCTGGACGCCAGAAACGTGTCTGATCACAGCTGGCTTCCTTACGGCGGGGATTTCTACCTTTATTATCCGATTGCCGAGCTGATCTCCCTGCTCCCAAGTTGGATTCTTTTGAAATATTTTTACCTGCCCATAGAAGACGGACTGAACGCAAAGGAGAGCGGGTATCTGTCTCTTTTGTCCATGTTCCTGTGCGCCCTGCTCGTTCCCGGACTTTCTCTGACGCTTCCCGAGCTCCTGCGCTCTACTCCTTCATTGCGCTATTTATTCTGCATGCTCATAATCAGCATATTTATGGTCTATGTACTTATTTTCAAGAGCTACAGCCTGACCCATGAGAAAATGCTGTCGCAGCAGGAGGCCATGCGGCTCCAGCACCAAAGCGAGCTGTCCGCCGAGCAGTACCGCAGGATCCATGACCAGATCGAACATAACCGGAGGATGCGCCATGACCTGGTCCATCATCTGCTGACCATGCGGAGCTTCCTGGAGACCGGGGAGACCGGGCAGGCCGAAGAATATCTGGACCAGTATCTGGAAAGCACAAGAAAATATGAAATCTCCCGTTTCTGCGGCAACCCCGTGGTCAATATGCTGATCAGCCATTATGGAGCCCTGGCAAAGGAACAGGAGCTGGATTTTTCCGTCCGCGTCAATATCCCGGACGCGCTGCCGATCCAGGATATCGACCTCTCCGTCCTGCTGGGAAACCTGCTGGATAATGCGGTAAGGGCGGCGGCGCATGCCCCGGAGGAACGCCGTTTCGTGCGGCTGAATATGATCTGCTCCGGGAAAATGCTTGCTATTACGGTGGATAATGGATTTGACGGAAATGTAAAGCTGGACGGCGGGCGCTACCTGTCTACCAAGCCGGGGCATCTGGGGATGGGACTAAAAAGCCTTGACGATATTTCTAAAAAATATCACGGCGGAGTGGAGTTTACACATGACGGAACGGAGTTCCACGCTTCGGTAATGGCGGGGCTGGAAGAATCCCGGGAAAGGAGTTGAGCTTATGGATCTGAATGTTGCGGTATGTGAGGACGATGATATCGATTTTCAGACCCTGGAAGCCTGCCTCCTTTCTGTGTGCGCCGAATGGAATCTGGCGGTGCGGGTCACCCGCTTTTTTTCCGGGGAGGAGTTTCTCACTGCGCTTGCAAAAATACCCCCCCCCCGAAAATTATCTTCATGGATATCTATATGAACGGGATCAGCGGCATGAAGGCCGCAAGGGATGCGGGGCTGACAGGACAGAGCCGGTTCATCTTTACGACCAGCAGCCGGGAACATGCACTGGAGGCCTTTTCCCTGAACGCCGCCCACTATCTTCTGAAGCCCTTGACAAAGGACGCTGTCCGGGAAGCGCTCCGGCGCTGCCTGCCCCGGCCTGAGGAGAATTTCCCGAAGCTTTTGGAAGTAAAGACGGGTCCGGGGATCGTCCCTGTGCCGATAGACAATATTATTTATATTGAAGTGTTTAACAAGATCTGCACCATCCATACGGAGAAGAACAGCTTTCAGACCTATACCTCCCTGGACGCGCTGTCCGAGCTCCTGGACGGGGATTCGTTTATGAGGGCGCAGAGAAGCTATCTCGTGAATATGAAGTACATAGAATCGTTTTATTTTGACCATATTGTCCTGCAGGGCGGGAAAGAGATCGTCCTGTCAAGGAATAACCGCGCAGAGCTGAAGAACCAGTATCAGCAGTTTTTGTTTCATCTGGCGAGGAGAGGGGCGATCTGATGAGAGGAGGAGAAAAAATGGCTGCGTTAGCAGGCTGATATGATTGAAATTTAATTCGAAATACGTTATATTAAAAGAGATTTTTCTGCAGGTAACGAACCAGGAAAATCATTACCTGCTGTAACGATTCAGAACGGCAGCAATCGGAAAGGAACGGGAATATAGATGCATCAGGAAAATCATACCAAAGGAAAAATTTTGATCGCTGATGACGAGCCGGGGATCCTGCAGCTCATCCGGGATTATTTTGAAATGCAGGACTACCAGGTCATCGAAGCCGCCAACGGATACGAGGTGCTGGAAAAGCTCTCTGCCGGGCCGGATCTGATCCTGCTGGATGTGGGCATGCCCATGCTGGACGGATTTGAGGTATGCGAACGAATCCGGGCTCATGTGTCCTGCCCCATTCTTTTCCTGACCGCGAAGATCGAGGAAGCGGACCGGATCCGTGGATTCTTATCCGGCGGAGACGACTATATCTTAAAGCCCTTCAGCATCGACGAGCTGGGGGCGAGGGTGGAGGCCCATCTGCGGCGGGAGCGCCGCCGAAAATCCGAAGGCGCCGTGAAAATATTTGACCGGCTTGCCATCCATTATGAAGAAATGGGAGTCTACTATGGGGATCAGCCGATCACATTTACCAGGACAGAATATGGGATTCTGGCCTTTTTATCGCTGCACCCCATGCAGGTATTCAGCAAGGAGCATCTCTACGATAATGTCCGGGGCTTTGACGGAAATGCCGACAGCAGCATTGTGACAGAGCACATCCGCAGGATCCGCAAAAAGCTTGCGCAATACACGGACCGGGCATATATCGAAACCGTATGGGGGGTGGGATACCGATGGATTGGTTAGAAGAAAAGACAGAAAAACTGCGCGTCTATATCCGGAACCTTTCCTTCCGCAAAGCAATGATCGCATATATCCTGATACTCTCCGCTGCTGTGTGGGGGCTGTCCTACCTTACGATGGTCTTCTGCTGGCATTGGGAGATCGGCATCTGGGAAAAACTTGGAAAAACGGAGAGTTTACCTTTGATCGTGTATCAAAAAGGACTGCTGTGGGGCTATCAGCATGATTTTTTATATACGGCAGAGGAACGTTCTCTTTTGTATTTGGATTTTCTGCGGGTGTGGTGCCCGCTGATCTATGCGGTTCCCGGCATGGTTCTGGCCATTTTTTTATTTTATAGAAAACGGCTTGCACGCCCCCTGTCGATCCTGGAGGACAGCGTGGAAAAAATACGCAGGAACGACCTGGATTTCCATGTGTCCTATGACAGCCGGGACGAGCTGGGAATGCTCTGCGATTCCGTGGAAACAATGCGGCTGGAGCTGCTCCGTGACAAGGAGGAAATGTGGCAGCTCATGGAGCGGCAGAAGGAATTAAACGCGGCGTTTGCCCACGACCTCCGGACTCCTCTTACCGTCCTGCGGGGTTATACGGACCTTCTGGCGAGATATGTCCCGGAGGGGAAGGTCAGCCGGGAAAAGCTGCAGTCCACGCTGGGGCTGATGGCGGAGCATTTGAAACGGCTGGAGGATTACAGCCGCACCATGAAAGGGATCCGCAGCATTGAGGAGGTTCCCTTTTCCCCGGAAAAAACCACATTTCAGAGCATAGACCGGAAAATAGAAGAAGTGGTATTTGCGCTGAACCAGGTGCGGGATGTGAAGATCATTTATACAGCGAATCTTCCGCATCGGGAATCTTTGACGGGGAAAATGCATCCGGCCGGGGCAGGCGGCTCCGAAGCAGAGCAGCAGCCCGATGCTTCTGTTTATATGGATGGCAGCCTGTCCGCGGAGCAACCCGATTCTTCTGTTTATATGGACGACAGCCTGTCTGCGGAGCAGCCCGATTCTTCTATTTATATGGACGACAGCCTGGTCATGGAGGTGCTGGAAAATATGCTTTCCAACGCCATCCGCTATGCCGGGAAACAGATCGAGGTCATGTCCGATTATGACGCGGACAGCCGGGAATGGATCCTGACCGTCCGGGACGACGGCCCTGGATTTTCCGAGGAGCAGCTGGACAAGGCGCTGAAGCCGTACTACAAAGAGACAGAAAACGGCGGGCCTGATGAGCATTTTGGAATCGGCCTGCACATTTGCCGGGAATTGTGTAAAAAGCACGGCGGCACGCTGAACGTGGCAAACAGCATCCGGGGCGGGGCGGTCGTAACCGCGTCGTTTCTGGCCGGGGCATCTGCGGAGCTGAAATGATGAGGTTGTTGCTGACTCACATCCTCTGCTTCCCTTCCACAATCTTGCAAAATAACACCGCCGCCGCCGTACTCACCGCCATCGCCGCGATCGCCGGCCCCACGATGGCCGTCGGGTTCACGCTCCCGTACTGGCTCCGATACGCGATAATATTCATCGGGATCAGCTGCAGCGACGAGATATTCAATATCAAAAACGTACACATCTCATTGCTGGCAACCCCCCGCTTCCTCACCGGCCCGGGAAGCCGCCCTTGTCTCCGCTCCTCCTCCAGCTTCTCCAATTCCTCCATGGCTTTCAATCCCCCCTTGTGTCAAGGTAGTGACAGGAAATTTTTGAAACAATGCATCAAACAACAGGGCTTTTCTGTGCGTCCTCAATTTCTTACAATAGTTCTTCCGTTGGTTTTTGTCCACTCTCAATAATAAATGTCCTGGTCATATTAAAGACTCCTTTTCACATTCGTTATAAGTCTGGCTGAAATCAATCTAATTGTATCTTTTCTTTCTGTAAATACCGCAAATAGTACATCTCCAACCTTACCTATTGAAATATACCAATCCTCATCAACACTAATTTATTGTATAATTATAGCTCACTATCGCGACTTGATAGCAACATACTATACTCTTTACTTATTAAATCAGAGAGTTGCCGGTTATATTTTTCAATGCTTATTATTGCATGATTTACTGCTTGTGAATCAATTACTCTCTTATTACTACGCTGCTGTTTAACTAAACGGATATCCTCAATAATCTCATCATAATTTTGCATCCATGCATTTGCTATTTGACGGGCTATACCAAACGGAAGATTCCTCATGATTAAGACAGCCTCCTCCAATATTGCCCCTCGCCTTATCCAGTCTAACCATTCTTCTATAAAAACCGAGCCTTGAATAAAATCAAAAAATCTTCTCCTGCCCATCTTTTGGGCATAATATAAATCACTATTAAAATCTTGCATTATTGTCCAGGATTTTTCTGATATATAATTCCGAGACGCATTCCAAACATCTATATTTGCACAAATTATATTTACTAGGGAATCGGAAAGCGTAGAACAGGCCATAATCCTTAATATAGTAATCGTATTTGTATTGCATTTTGAAAACATTTCTAGATATCCGTCTAAGCCAATCAAATTCTCTAAAATGTGTAAACAATCATAGTTATTTCTACTCAATGCTTTTAGGGATAAATTGAGCGTACCTATTGAACTCCCTTTCGTTATTGTTCTATCCACCAGATTTTCTACCAGTTCTGGTTTACTTTGCAGCAGCCGGGACATCTTCTTTTGCATTTCCTCTGAAGAATATTGAATTAAACGTGCCAATATGCTAATCGTTCCCTGCGATTTCAGCAATTTCTCATATCCAATAACGCCTATCGCGCCCTCGAATGCAGACAATGCTTCCGACGATTCCTTTTTCAAGTCTCTTAGGGATAAATTAAGCGTACCGATTGAGCTCCCTTCCTTTATGGTTCTATCCACCAGGCTTTCTACCAGTTTCGGTTTACTTTGCAGCAGCCGGGACATCTTCTTTTGCATTTCCTCTGAAGAATGTTGAATTAAACGTGCCAATATGCTAATCGTTCCCTGCGATTTCAGCAATTTCTCA
>CAYQBE010000052.1:0-16848 GCA_964415625.1 uncultured Clostridium sp. | reverse complement strand
TATCCAATAACGCCTATCGCGCCCTCGAATGCAGACAATGTTTCCGACGATTCCTTTTTCAGCTGCCTTAGGGACATGGACAATGTATTGATGGAATAATTCTTTTCTATTGTATTTTTAATTAACCTGTCAATCAAATCATCTGTTAACAAGCTGCATAGTTCTTTTCTTAATAAATCTGTTGCAGCCGACAGTAAACAAACAAAACCGTTTATGGCTGCACCGTTTATAATACTTTCTCTGTAATTTTCTGTTGATATTTTAGTTCCCAATATATTTTTTACATCACTCCCTAGCATAGAGTAATAACGGGAAAAGAGAAATAAGCCGTCACTATTGCCTGAGAGAATCTTTACCAAATCACAGGACGATATCTGTGCAAGAAATTCAACGGCTGCTTCTTCAGATAATGAAAGTAATAGATGCATAAGACTGACTTCATTTCCATTGCTTACAATGGATTCCTTTATAGTCATTGTGTGGAGTAATATCTGCTTTTCCGCTTCTTCAAGTTCAACCAGCGATAATCTATCCTTAAAGAATTGAAAATCATAATCACAATTTTGACACATGGCTTCAATCAATCGCACAGATGTTACGGCACTACGAAAGACTTCATTTATTTTTGAACCCTTTTCAGCAATTTCTGTTATTATCTTCCATGTTGAAGTTGATATAAAGCATACATTTTCCTCTAAAAATTCCGTTAGATATTTATCATCAGAGAGTATTTTATATAGTACCGGATTTTGATTCAGGACAAATTTATAACTGTACAATAATTGAAAGAATCTGTTTGTCTGTCTTATTTGTTCCTGTTCATCAAGCCTGCTGCTTATCAGATTAGATAATACCCAATGCAGACAGTCTGTAAAAACTCTACTATAGTCAAGTTTATATTCCTTACAAATACATACTGTAAGCAATTCCGCCAGTGACGCATGCTCAATTTCTAATTCCCTATTTGCAATTTCAAAATAGAAATCTTTTAGTACTGTTCGACAGACACTGCATTGTAAATATAAGGGAATGGAAAAATCTATTTGTGATAAAAATAACATTCTTAACGTATCATCCAGATTCCCATTGGTTATTTTGTTTTCCGTTCCAAGTCCAAAATAGTTAGAATAAATGTTATGAAAATCTATGAACTGCTCTTTCTGCCAATCAATCAAAGAGCTCGGCAGATTCCTATTTTTTATTATATACCTCAGTACAGCCAGATTTCCGCCTATGCATTTATACAAATAGTCTGACTCATGCCTTCCAATCTTATTGACAGCCAGTGAGTTATAACATTCAAGAAAAATCTTTTCATCAATCTTTCGCCTGAATATCTGATTCGGAGACAAGGCTATTTTAAAATATACATCTTTTTCATATGGTATGCTATTCAGGTTTCTTGTACAGCAAATGCAATAATCCGCTCCCCATATAGAAGAATCAGGATAATCTTCGATTGCATCAGCAACTTTATGCAAATTATCAATAATCCAAAGATGAATCCCCTCGCTGTGATTTGTCTTTTCTTGGAAATGTATGGCCTGAATCCATTGCTTTATATCATTCCAGCCGCTGGGAGGATTCAAATAATATGCTGATGTAATTAAATTTCGCTTTTTCATCTGTTCTGCTATCACAAAGGATAACATGCTTTTCCCGGAACCTTGTTCGCCCTGAATTAAAATACTATGCTCTGCCTCTACGACCGAAACAACCTTGTCCAGATATCCGGCAGGATAATATAATGAATCCTTTATAGAATCAAAATGTTTTTTTTCTTTATGATTCTCAACCAAAACAAATGCTGATCCGACAGTATCAATATAAATATGTTGATGACCAATATTTTGTACTTTTGCATAGTCTTTATTTATCTGAAAGTTCATTTTATCACCAAATTTCTCTTCAATTGTATTGATTTCCTATGTTTATAACTTGTGCATTTCCTTTATTCACTTGACTACCAATAATTAACCCCTTTTCCTGAACTGCATATTCCCCCAGATGTTCTATATCTTCTCCATGCTCTTTTATCCAGTTAATAAATTCTGTTTTAAATAATTCTGATGCCTCTGTATTTGTGCAATTATCATAAACTGACCATACATCTTCCAAAGGATGTCTTTTGTTCAATGATTCCTTAGAAGAAATATCCTTAAAAAAAACCTCTGCCTGGCTTTCATCCTTAAAATATCTGGCATTTACAAAATGCTTTTTAAAATTAGCAAGAATCCTGCTTCCACTCTTTTTAATAATATCCCACGTAATACCTCCCGCTGCACTTACACCAATAAACATTAATGCCTCAATTAAAATAGTTTCCATAATGCATCTCCTTATCATAATTACTTGAATTTATTTTTGATTTACATCTGACATTAATACATAATTATAATGTCAATATTTGATTCTAAATTTAAATCCCAGGCATACGAGCCATATAAAATAATACGTTCAATTTTCCTGCCAAATAGTTTTATCGGCTCTTCATTTACGGCGAACGTAATATTTTTTCCATGTTCATACCTCGTATATTTCTTAAATTCTATTGTCCATCTCTTTTTATAAGTATATCTCAAAAAACTTTGTTTCTCAATAATCTTTTATATTTATCCTATATTATTCACCGAACAAACTGATATCTGCGTGAAGCCGCATAGTTCCTTGACGTTTTAATACTGCTACTTTCATCCATAAAGTGATAGAAAAAGGGCTTGTCAAACTCATATATAGTCTGTTTCAGGCAAATGATACAGCAACTTTCAGAATCCACATTGACCCTGAAAATCTGCTACAGATGATTTACCAGATCATTGCAGCGTATTTTAAGGATGACTGTGCCGATGAACTTACTGTCGACCCTGTATTTACAAGTATCCTTGAAAAAGAAGCCCTTGCCTCGCAGCCAACGATTTCCCGGTTCTTCAACCGTATGAACGAAACTACACTGGAACAGTTTAACATGATTGGGCAGAAGATGCTTGATATTGTATACGCCATCAAGCAGCCAGAGCACATGGTATTTGATCTTGATTCAACCCTGCTCAATACTTACGGCGGACAGGAAGGCGAAGCTTTCAATTATCATTACCAGGCACACGGGTATCATCCGCTGCTGTGTTTTGACGGGATCACTGGTGACCTTCTTAAGGCAGAACTACGGGATGGTGCCCATTACTGCAGCAGGGATGCCGATCAGTTCATGATTCCGTTGTTGCAGGAATATCGGACAAAGTATCCGTCCCTCCCCCTGTATCTTCGGGGCGGCAGCTGTTTCGCATCGCCGGACCTGTATAAGGCCTGCGAAGACAATGACTGTAAATATGCCATCCGGCTGAAAATCAACAAAACACTTTTGGCGCTTGCAGAGGATAAAGCGGATGACTTGCGCTATGCTACCGTATGCGGCCATCCAGTTTTACTGCGGACGCGGCAAAATGGAAAATTTCATCAAGGAAGGCTTCGATTTTTCTGCTGTCAGCAGCAGTACAAAGCTTGTCAATGCAAACCGTCTTCAGCTGCATGCACTTGCCTATAACCTGTTCAACTGGTTCCGCCGTTTAGCACTTGCAGCAAACATGCGGAAACTGCGGATTGACACTGTCCGCCTTAAGCTCCTAAAAATAGCCGCAAGAGTGGTTCGCTCCACACGATATAAGACTTTCAAACTTTGTAGCAGCTGTGCATATAAGAGAGAGTTTTTCGAAACATTTCAAAATATCAGCCAGCTACAGCCACAGTTTGAATAGCTGCAGTTTTCAATGTACTTTGACAGTTCTATAATATATTTTGACAGCTCAGGGGATAAGTGCACCCTTTTTTCGGAACATTGTCAGTGCTGTCAGACAGAACTGTTTCAAGTATCAACTTGGAGATGGAAAATAATTTTTTTATGTCTCCGTGAATAATTCGGGATTACCAAAAAGAATTGCATACTGTCTGTTCTAATGTCGATAGGATTTTAGGGCAATCACACAACAAACAGCCAATGAAAGAAAAAAGTACAAATATTTCTTGAAAAGGCAAAAATAACAACATATGGGAAGCCCCTTTGAGGGCTTCCCCGAATCAATAATCGTTGCATTTAAACTTCTATAAATAGCAGACAAGTTCATCAGATTTTTTAGAAGCTGTATGCGCCGGTGCCGGCTCCGCTTTATCCGCCTTATATCCAATCGGCAACCGAATTTTACTGTACTGCCTGCAGCCCTGCTTTCTGTTTCCATTTCCCCCGCAGGAAATGTACCCATGTAATGATACAGCCAATCCCCCATCCAAAGATGGCGTTCCACCAGATCATATTATAGCCGATGGCTGGGATCTCCTGCAAAACATAAGTTGAAATGACACGGATTGCCAGTGCGCTTGTAGCAACAAAGGTAGAATACAGCGCATCATTTGCCCCCTGAAACAGCCCAAGCAGCGGAAAGTAGGAGGCAAAGGGAATCAGACAAAGGGCCACGCACCGCACATGGGAAGTGCAGTAGCCGACAGCTTCCGCTCCCAGCCCGAAAGCGGATACGATTGGCCCCGCAAAAACAAATACTATGGCCAGGATACAGATGGAAATGATTTCCGATATCATGACGGTATGCTTTGCCCCGGTTATTACCCTGTCCATGTGGCCAGCCCCGATATTCTGCCCGGTATAAGTCCCCTGCGCTGTCATCAGAGCGTTGGCAGGTAATATCATATATGTTTCAATCTTTTGCGCTACGGAAAATGAAGCTGTCATAGCTTCCCCGTAACTATTGACCACCCGTTGGATAAACACAAATCCAAAGGACACGATAAACTGCTGCAGAGCCATTGGAAATCCCGCTTTTAGGGATAATTTCGCAAGGGGCCATTCAAAGGCCAGTTCTTTCAGCTTCCAGCGGAACAACGGGTATTTTTTTACCATGTAAACGAATGCCGCAAAACAGGATGCCGCCTGTGCGATATCCGTGGCAATGGCAGCTCCGGCCACCCCCATATCCAGGGAATAGACAAACACAATGTCAAGCACGATGTTGATACCGCTTGCGATCAGCAGGAAATACAGGGTTGCCCTGCTGTTCCCCACGCCGCGCAGGATTGCCGCCACAATGTTATACCCAAACTGAAAAGTAAGTCCCGCCGCATAAATCCTGAAATAAGTGTCCGCCATAGAAAGCAGGCTGTCCGGCGTCGCTAAGATATATTTCAGGGCAAAGCGGCTGACAAAAAAGCCTGCCACTGTTGCCACGACCCCCATCCCCAGCATGAGCAGGAGGGATGAGGATGCCTGCCGCCGCATTTCTTTTTCTTTACCAGAGCCAAAAAGCTGCGCGATCAGCACACAGGCTCCCGCTGAAAAACCATTCGCCAGCGCAAGAAAGGCCATTGTCAGCACACCGCAGGCCCCTACCGCCGCCAGAGGCGCTTCACCGGCAAAATTTCCAACAACAATGGTATCCACCGTATTGTAAAGCTGCTGCAGCAGAAGCCCCATCAGGATTGGGAAGGTAAAGGAAAGAATCCTCTTCCACGGCATACCTTCCGTCAGTGTCCTGCCTTCCATCAATGTACTACCTCACAGTCTTTACGCTCCGTGTAAAGTTTCCAGAAATCTTCTGCCAAAAGTGTCGGATCGCATTTCTCGCCAGGAGCGATTACGCCTGTCACAAGGATCGCACCGTTCTTCTGGCTGAAATCCTCTGAAAGTACCTGCGTGATCGCATGATACGCCCCGGCTACATCCACCCGGTAACGATCCATGAGCAGGTCAAAATCTTTGCTGACTTTCATTTCGGCATCAAGGCCGGTAATCCCTACATTGTAGAACAGCACATCCGGCGTTCCAAACTGCGCCTTTAACTCGTCAAAGGCTTTTGTCACCGTATAGGGTTTGGATGCATCCGCCACTTTAGTATAGACCTCAATCCCTTTCTCCTTAAACTCTGCTTCATAAGCGGCAAGGTGTTCCTCATTTCTCGCCATCAGGATCACACGGAAATCATTTTTTCCGAATTTCTCCGCCACACGGTTGCCGCATCCATTTCCTGCTCCAAGTACAAAAATTGTTTTTTTCATTGTCAAATCTTCCTTTCCTTCCGATCTACCACCATCCAAACATGCTGCGTTCAACTTCCAGTTTTTCAATGGCCTCTATTTCCTCCGGTTCTAAATCAAATTCCAGTATCTCAAGATTCCCCCTCATTATTGGTTTCTGGCTCTTCCTGCTTACTTTATCTTACCTCTCACAGAGTTGACATGGAATTGACCAAAATGTTAAGATGGCATTAACTAAATTTTAATACGGAGGATGATTTATGTATAACCCACAGATTTTAACATTGATAGAGGTAGCCGATGCTGGCAGTTTTTCCAAAGCGGCCGAAAAAATGTATATTACTTCGGTTTCTGTCATGAACCAGATTAATTCTTTAGAAAAAAGAGTTGGTGTAAAACTGTTTGAGCGCACAAATCATGGAGTGGTCTTAACAGAGGCCGGGCAGTCACTCTGCCATGATGCCAGACAGATGATTGCTGCGTCTGATACAGCCATTCAAAGAGCCCGCCGTATTGCAGGAATCAGCCAATCTGTCATCCGCATTGGAACCTCGATCATGCGTCCCTGCAAACGGCTTATGGATCTATGGACAAAAGCGGATGATGGGACACAGCCTTTCCAGATTAAGATTATTCCTTTTGAAGATGATCCGGCAAGCATATCCGCCATGCTGCAATCCCTTGGAAATGAAATTGACTGCTTTGTCAGTCCTTGCGATTCGGTAACATGGACGAAAAGCTACAACATTTATCCGCTTGGTGCATGTAAATGCTGCATTGCTGTATCCCGCCGTCATCCCCTTGCTAAAAAAGAATATTTGGACTGGTCTGATATAGAAGGTGAAACGCTCATGCTTATCAAACGCGGGGAATCCTCGATTTTAGACCGCATGAGAGACGAAATTGAAAATTTACACCCTGGCATTCAAATTGTAGACAGTCCTAATTTCTATGATATGGAAGCCTTTAATGCCTGCGAACAGCATGGCTATATGATGGAAGTCCCTGATACATGGGCAGAAATCCATCCTTCCGTTGTTACAATTCCGGTTAAGTGGGATTATAAATTGCCCTTCGGCGTTATCTATGCACAAAAACCATCAAAAACCTTTGAAAGATTTATCAGGTGTATTGATCACGTATGCATATCCGCACATCAATAAATAAAAGCATAACTGTTTCAATATGTCTCGTATGTCTCTTTTCAGTTGATTATAAATTATTTTTCGTCTATACTTGGGAGTGAAGACAATGTGGTATCCATTTTGTGTGAGCTAAATCGTTGGCTTTGTTTGCCATACTCAACAGGCTAAAGCCCATAATAAAAGCGAAGAACTCACATCCTCCGCTTCCCTTCCACTATCTTGCAAAACAACACCGCCGCCGCCGTACTCACCGCCGTCGCCGCGATCGCCGGCCCCACGATGGCCGTCGGGTTCACGCTACCATATTGTGAACGATACGCGATAATATTCATCGGGATCAGCTGCAGCGACGAGATATTCAGTATCAAAAACGTACACATCTCATTGCTGGCAACCCCCCGCTTCCTCACCGGCCCGGGAAGCCGCCCTTGTCTCCGCTCCTCCTCCAGCTTCTCCAATTCCTCCATCGCCTTCAGCCCAGCCGGGGTAGCCGCCCACCCCAGCCCCAGAAAATTGGCTTGTGTCAAGGTAGGACTAAAAATTTCTTTAACTTTTTTTAGATTTATAGACTAACACGATAATATATCCCGGAATTTCCATGTTACTTCTATTCTGTCAGCTTCATATACGTCTATCCGCTCTATCAGTGCATCGGCAAGTTCTTTTGTCAGAATCAGATTTTCTGGAATGCCTTCACTGCTTAATCCTGGTATCGTACCAGATTGAACTAGCGTCATATCACTTAACTTCTCATTCAGAATATCCAGTTTCTTCTTACACTCTGCTTCCTGCTCCGACAACTCATCTTTCTGTGCAAGATATTCTTCCTTTTTTATCTTCCCTTCCTTCCATTGATGGTATAAATCTAATCGGCTTGTTTTACAATAGCCTGCTTTTATTTCCAATACCCGCTTTTCTTCATTGGCCTTAGATAATTCTGAAATAATTTGATTCTGCGTGTCTTGTAAAGTCCTTCCTCTTTCTGAACTGGTTTCTGCCATTTTTTTTAGAGTGTCTAAGACAATTTTTTCTAACACATTTGTCTGTATCCTCATATGCGAGCCGCAAGCTTCTCCCATATGGCATGAATAGACACTGATACGTTTTCCACTTCGTATCATGCCATATCCGCAACATCCACACTTCACTTTACCTTTCAGTGCATGAGGATTGTTTTCTTTTTTGTATCTGCCCCGTTTCCCACGCACTTGTATTGCACATTGCGCTGCCTGAAACAATGCTTTTTCTACCAAAGGTTCATGGTCATCCTCAAATTTCATATATTCTGATGTATCATTCCGTTTCATTTCTCTTGGTTTTACCGATGTCATCTTATGACAGACATAAGTTCCAATATAAACCTCATTCTGTATAATCTCTCGGACTTGTGCCGGTGTCCATAAATTGCTTTTATCGTTTTTTAGCCTATAATTTTCATTTATAGACTGATTCTTATATGCTCCAGGTGTTGGAATGGACTCACCGCTTAATGTTTCAGCTATTTTAGACGGTGGCATTGCATCTGCAGCAAACATGAAGATTTTTTTGACTATTTGTGCCGCCTGGGGATCAGGGTAATAAGCCGGGCCTTCTCCCTTATTCCGTTGATAGCCGTATGGAACATCTCCGCCACTGTAACATCCTCGTTTTTGATGGAGATGTTTTACTGACTTTACTTTTCTGGACAAATCTCTGCTATATAAATCGTGAATCAGATTTTTAAATCCAATTTCTATACCAACAGGCTTCTGAAAGCTGTCATAGTTGTCCGATACAGAGATAAAACGGACTCCCATAAACGGAAAAACCTGTTCGATATAATCCCCAACTTCAATATAATTCCTTCCAAATCGTGATAGATCCTTTACCACGATGCAAGCCACTCTATTTTCCTTTACTTCTTTTAATAATCTCTGAACGCCAGGACGGTGAAAGTTCACTCCGGAAAATCCATCATCCAAAAATTCCATAACAGGATATTTTGATAATTCCGGGTGATGTTCTATGTAATATTCCAATACTTTTCTTTGATTTACAATGCTGTCACTTTCCATCTTGTTACTGCCAATATCTTCATCATCGTCTGATATACGAAGATATTTTGCAATGTATCCTTCAAGCATTTCCTGTACCTTCTTTCTGAACAGGAATCTCTCTACTCATTTCCTCAATCCATTTTTCTATAGAATCTGAGAATGAATAAGTAAGTTCAATTCTTTCCGGTGATATGATAGTAATCTTTTCGATTAGACAATCTAAAAGGTCTATGGGTAGGTTATCATCCTTTATAGCTAATACATCCTGGCGATATTTACCAACAAAATCAGTAACCTCCGCTTCTGTTTTTTCATTAGTTCGTATTTGATTTAGAATCTCCTCATATTCCTGCTGCTCATTTGTCAGAATTTTCCGCTTCATACCAAATTCATCTAAAGATAGTCGCCCCTCTTTCATAGCTGTATAAAGTTCCTGTTTCCTCTTTTTGAGAAATGAGATCTTTTCTTCCAGTTCCTGTTTCTTCCTTAAAACAGCAGATTCGCTATTTCTAAAACCTATATCGGCCTTCTGCTGAATCCATTGATTTTGCCATGCGCCTAATAAACGCATCTGTCGGTCAACCGCTTTCATTACAGCTTCCATCAAAGGAATTTCATGGATATGTGTATTTGTGCAGGAGGCATTTATCTTTACTGCAGGGGAATTGCAGAAGTAGCAATAGTCCCTTATGCCATTTTTCACCCGGCTTCTTCTGGTCAGTAATCTGCCGCATTGACCGCAGCAAATTTTTTTCCGTAACGGATTATCTATATGCGGAATGTCTGCATGAACAGCCATTTGCTCCGAATGTTTTCGGCTGCTGATTTCTGCCATTTTTGTTGCTATGTCAAATTGTTCCTGTGAGATAAGCGCCTGATGAGTGTTTTCCACAATAATCCAATCCTCTTTGGGTAAAAAGCGTAACTTTCCGTTTTGTTCAAAATAACTGCATCTTGTTTTGCCTTGTACCATATGTCCAAGATAGACTGGATTTGTCAAAATTCCAGCTATATGTTTCGATTTCCACTTTGTATTCTGACTACGCTTAAAAGCATTGCATCCATTCATGTAACGATACTGTCCCGGGGATGGCAGAGCTAATTCGTTGAGATAGTTTGCAATTTGCCCGCAGCCCTTCCCACCGACACGCCAGGAAAATATCTTTCGGACAATATCTGCACATTCAGGATCAGCTTCCAGTTTTTTGCAATCTGTTTCACATTTTTTATAGCCGTATGGAAGTATGCCGCTGGCAAGTTCTCCCTTCTTCTGCATGGTTTTTTTTGTTTGTGTGACTTTTTTTGATATGTCTCTTGCATAATGTTCATTTACAATATTAGTCAGTGAATTCATAAGCATATCGCCTTGAAAGGATTGGTTCTTGCTGTCAAAATTGTCATTCACAGACACTACCCGTACACCAAGAAAAGGAAATATCTTTTCAAGATAATTTCCGACTTCAATATAATTTCTGCCTATGCGTGAAAAATCCTTCACAATAATACAGTTAATGGCGCCGCTTTTTATATCATTCAGTAAAACATTCCAATTTTCACGTTCAAAATTCGTGCCGGTTGTTCCGTTATCAACATATATCTGGATTAATTCAAGTTCCTCGGAGTTCTTCTCTATAAATTCTTTTAAAAATGCAATTTGGTTCTCAATGGAATCTTTTGTCTTATATCCATTATCTTCGACCGATAGCCGTACATAGATTCCGGTTAAACACTTAGGAACAACAGAACCGACAGCCTTTTTCGGAATTGTATTAAAATTTTTTCTGCTTTTCCGTGCCATTCTCAGTTCCTCCTTCTGCATAAATTTTTCAGTCTCCGTTCACAACATATCAAGTAACTTCCGATGGAGTAATGTCATTTGACAATGCAAAAGTCCGCAGCTTCTCATATTCTGACTGAAATTTAAAAACCACTTCAATCTTATCTTTATCGAAAACCCGGATTTCTTCTACCAGTCTTAAAAGAAGTTCTCTGGAAAGTTCCTGAAATCCCCGGCACTTGGTAAACTGTTCTACCCAATGCACTCTATCTTCTTTTTCCATTACAAGCTTTCGAATTTCCTCGTTTAGTGCTGTAATCTCCTTTTCTAAAGCATTGATTCCCGAACGGAAAGCCTCTTTTAATTCTAAATATTCTTCTTTGTTTACAATTCCTTCTTTATAGTCTTCATATACGTCCTGTATATATTGTCGCTTCTTATCAATCTGCACTTCTTTCTCTTGTATGGTATCCTGCAATTTTCCTGCAAGGTAACTGTTATAGGGAATTTCCTCCATAATTTTAATCATCTGATCTAATTCAAATACTTTCTCTATATGAAGATTGATAATTCTCAATATGATTTTTTCAAATTTCTCTAAAGAGATAGATTTATTATTCTTGCATCCATTTTTATTCTTATTTTCTACACACACCAAATAAACATACTTTTTCCCATTTACGGGTATGGTCTTTCTAGTCATATTCCCACCGCACCATCCGCATTTTACAACTCCCGAAAAAAGGTACAATGACTGTTCGTCCGGCGCTACTCTGGTATCCGTATGAAAAGTGCCCCTCACCAACCCAAAATCTTCTTTTGAAACAATAGCCTCATGACTATCCTCGCAACGTATCCATTCCTTTTCTTCTTTCTTTGTCCGCTTCCTTATCTTATAATTGGGGGAGCTGGTTTTCCCCTGCAGAAGAACGCCTGTGTAAATCTCATTCCGCAAAATTCGGTTTACTCCGTTTGCCATCCATTTTGAATCAGCTTTTTTCCGGAAGGAGCATTGCAGCTTTTCCCCATTCATATGTTTGTATTCAATTGGCGTAGGAATCCCCAACTCATTCAGCTTGTCAGCGATTCTTGCTCCGCTCATTCCCTCAATTTTCCATTGAAATATCCTTCTCACTACATCTGCCGCTGGTTCATCAATGATTAGCTGGTTTTTATTTTCCGGAGATTTCTTGTAGCCGTATGGAGCAAAAGATCCGATATATTGTCCATTTTTTCTTTTTATATCCAGATGGCTCCTTACCTTAATAGAAATGTCTCTGCAATATGCGTCATTAATCAGGTTTTTAAAGGGAATTAGCATTTCTTCCGAAGCGTTTAAGCCGGATGCTGTATCAATGTTATCATTGATAGCAATAAATCTTACTCCCAAATATGGAAATATTTTTTCAATATACCGACCCGCTTCAATATAGTTTCTACCAAATCTGGACAAATCTTTTACAATTACACAATTTACTTTGCCGGATTTAATATCTTCCAGCATAGCTTGAAAAGCAGGACGCTCAAAATTAACGCCTGTATAGCCGTCATCTACTTTTTCTTCATGAATGTGAATATCGGGATGCACTTTAAGAAACTCTTTTACAAGAGCTTTTTGATTTACAATACTATCACTTTCAGCCTTATCCCCATCTTCTCTTGAAAGTCGGTAATAGGCATCAGCTATGTAGATACTATTTAGATTTGTATTCATATCATCACCTCAATAGTTTTAACCTTATAAACTATTGGGGCTTTATTTAGTCCAGTTATAGTATAACACGTCATAACTGCTTAGTCCACTACTTTACAAGGCTGTTTAATTCATATTCATGCACTTCTGCTTATTTATAAAGATAAAAAATATCCATTCAATTTCTCTTCTAATGTATCTTCTGTGTCCGCAAAGCGGATCTTAACGATTACTCCATCACATATAAAACAATATGGATTCTTTATTTGAGTCAGGAAACCAGAAATCCGTTCTATCCGATCTAAGGATGTATCTATCTTCACATTTTTGATATCCACCAAAGAATCCGGTTGAACTGTTTGAATGTCCACATCTTCTAATTCTTTCAAATCTATATTATCCATTTCAATTTTCCTCTATGTTTTCTTATAATATATTTTCTATTGCTTGTCCGGTATTCATTACAAAACAAATCCTGCAGGCGGCCGTCAGGAAACAGCGCCATTGGAATCTCACCATCTTTTCAGACCGGAGCAGCTTACCTCCGGAAGTATCATTATCAGAAACAGCATCATCGCCACAAAGTCCCTATCTCTTTGCCAATAATCAAATATCTATCGCTCGTACCTTTACTTCAATGCCCTATTCGACATTCCTTCGTTTTCAATGCTTGTCACTTTGCAACACGATGTCGCAAAGTGACAAGCACAGGTAGTTGTGGCGTATTCATTAAATAGCTCCTCTGCTTCATACGTCCTGCAGGATTCTCAATATGAAATTGTCAAGGTACACTTGTCTGTTTCATTCCTGATGGATAGAAAGGGTTATCCTACCTGGCATTGTCAGACCTGGATTTTAAAATCCAGAATTTTTGTTATAAGCTTTGTTTCCAGCCTTCGTTTCATATACTCATCCGTCATATAATGCTCATACCCAAATTCATCCTTGAATTTTCTTCTACATCTGGCATTGATATACGGCTGAAAATAGGAAATAATCTGGTTGATAGAATCAGCGTCACCCTGTATTGCCGCCTGAATTACATCAAATTCAACCGGCTCTTTGTATTTCTTGCCTTCCATATGTATTACTCCAAAATATCTTTTAACATCCGCAGAGATTCTGCTTTGTGATAATGCACGGTACTTTGTACCAGATGATAGTAGTCTGCAATTTCCTGTTCCGTCATTTCCAGAAAAAAAGCCATAAGTATAATCATGCGCTTCCGTTCCGGAAGTTTTTTCAAGGCATCACTAATATCTTCATCACGAACTGGTACATCCATATTCATCACTTGGAAGTAGTTCATTTCCAGTAGGTCATCATATGCACTTAGTTGATTTTCCTGTTCCGGTGTCAAATCTGAAAAGCATACTTCACGTTCCCGCTGCCTTTCCAACTGCCGTATATAATATAATGCTTCACCTTCCATAACCTTAATGCAATACTTACAGAATTTTCTCCGCACAATATCTTTTTCCTGTCTAGTCAGCTCCAAAGGGGATCACCTCCCCTCTGCATGAAAGCCGTAGTAAAAAGTGCCTGATTCTCCCTTTCATACCTAGGAGAACTATTTTTGCAAAAATAATCGAATTTTAAAAAATTTATTATTCTTTTTTTTGCATAAATCCTTACCCTCTCCATCAATTTTGTATTGTTGAATGAAAGGAGATCGGCATTTGGTACTATGTCGAAAAATGTCGAAAAAAAATAAAACACCAAGATGCTTACCTTGCTTCTTGGTGTTTTTCATTTTTAGTTTATAAAATATACTATTGTACTGTTTTGAACAATATCCCTCGCTGCTATTAAAAAATATAACCACCCATGAATTAACTCCCACATCATAACACAGATAGTTGCTCACCCCCCCATTAGGGATACACATAATAAATCTCAACTCTCACCTATGTTATATATACCACAAAGGAATGCCATTATCACAATTCGAACGATAAAGTATATTGAAATGAATTATTATGTACATAGACAAATTATATTGCTTAGGAAATCGTATTTGTACTGCCATAACGAGCTGTCGCCTTATCCGTCAGGAATTGGTAGGTCTTCATGGATTAACCTTCAAAACAATTGAGCGGAAATGAAAAGATATCTCCAAAAGCCCGTAAACATTACTGTCTACGGGCTTTTTCTTTTATCTTGGCCAGCGCTCCTTTTTTTTCATCAATTCACTAAACTTCTGATGGGGTTCACTTTGATACCAGTACGCTACGCTCGCCACATCATCCTGACGCTCGAACAGTCCTTTATAACACACCCCAATCTGCTGAACTGTCACCTTAATATCCTCATCAAAGCAAATCGGATCCAGAATATGCCACCTATAGAATCCCCGCATAGGCGGACAATCATCATTGTGATATGGATTATGGACAAGTTCATCATGAGCAGAATAATATGGATATCCGAGGAACAGTGAATTATATGTCTCTTCCACAGACTTTCCGTCTACCTGACGGGTACAACTCCAAGAACCGCCAAAGTAATCTTCCATCCCCGTACCGCAAATTGTCGGGTATTCTTCATCACCGTCCAAATAGAACTTCATTTCTCCCTCACCCCACCAGTATCTCTCCAATGTAGTGAGAGCGATATAAGTACCTACATAATGACCTTTTCCTTTAATCCCATCTATAATCACATAATCTTTCTGCAACTCTGTCAGCCGCTGTCTTCTCCATTGCGCATGAAAATATGCAACATCTGCCGAAAGTTCCTCATACAGGTTATAATCAATTTGATAGAAAAAAGCTGGTATTGGATTATCATGCTGATTTTCTAGCGTTATCCTTGCCTTTTTGCGAAATGGCATCTGAAAATAACTATTCATTCCACTGCTTGGAAGCACCTCAATCGGCATAGATGACACCCGACATACCCTGGCAAACCCACAACAGAAGAAATCTCCCAATGGACTTTCGACCGAAGGTTCTTCCTCATCATCCCAATACATCCGAAGTATCAAATCCCGCAGTACAAAGCAATCTGCGTCTGATGTCTTACTGTCCAATGTAATCCAAATATGGCTGATGATTCCTGGCCCATCTATATCTGCCAATATCACCGTCTTTCCCGGTTCAATATCCCGAAGGCAAGGGCTGCCCTTTCTTGCAGGCCCGAGATTACTCGCAGCCATACCTCCCCGGCCTTTTTCACCTTTTGGATTCTCCGCAGTTACCGCCCTTGACTTTGCATTCCTCTGACAAGCCAACCCTGCAAGTGTTCCATACATCATGCTATGCATAATTTACTATTCTCCTTCCTAACAATCTTCTATTATCTTATTGTTTCACTCCTCCAGCCATGATTCCTTCCATAATCTGTTTCTCAAATACTAAAATAAAGATAACGATTGGGAACAAGATAATCCAACCTACCGTACTTATCAAATCCCACGGCATGCTATAGGAAGTTTCTCTGGGAATCGTGGTAATTGCAACGCTAAGCACCTCTATCTTCTGCGAAAAGAACAACGGAGTAAACAAATCATTCAAGCAAGTTATAAAGTTAATGATTAAAATTGTAGCCACTGCCGGACGCATCAAAGGCAATGTGATCATAAACAACTTCTGCCGCATATTAGCGCCATCCACTTCTGCCGCTTCATCCAGTGAAATAGGAATCTCTCCCAGAAAATTCCCCAGTATCATCATGGTGAATGGTATCAGCGCACTAGTATATAGAATAATCAGCCCTGGAAAAGTATCTACCAGGCCAAACTGTTTGAATAGGTCATACAATGGCCTTGCCGTTACAAT
Source organism: uncultured Clostridium sp. (assembly GCA_964415625.1). Lineage (GTDB taxonomy): Bacteria > Bacillota > Clostridia > Lachnospirales > Lachnospiraceae > Schaedlerella. Next base: position 382 of record CAYQBE010000052.1, on the reverse strand, counting down.
TCCCGGAATCAACATGGATCCAACAATTGCTCCATATGCAATCGACAATCCCCGACTCTGATATCTGGTAAATGCATACGCACCCATCAGACAGATGACCGTAGATACAATCAACGCAAAAACAGTGATAACTGCTGTATTCATAATCTTCTGTCCCAGATTCATCTGCGTAAACATCCGTATGTAATGTTCCAATGTCGGATGTGCCGGTATATATTTGATTGGTGAACTGAACAATTCATTGGTCGGCGTAATAGAGGATATGAAAATCCAATATAACGGCAGCAGAATAACGAATGCCACTACAGCCGTAAGCGCCCACTTCAATATAGTCTCGGCTCTTCTTTTTGTACTTGGTTTCATGTTCTCCCCTCCGTTTTTC
>CAYQBE010000051.1:25546-31658 GCA_964415625.1 uncultured Clostridium sp. | reverse complement strand
ATCAGACGTATTTAGTAAGCATGAAATTGAAGTATTGCTTTTATAGAAGAGTTTTATTTGTTATTATTGAGTTTTTATTAGAGTTCAAAAGTGTATAAAACTCTAAAACACTCGAAAGGGGATTAAGATGGACAAATCAGATGCAAAAACAGCAATGGAAGAACTGTCAATGATGTTGATTTACTTATCACATTTTACAGAAAGAGACAGGATGGCAGATCCGAATAATAAATATGCATGGAAAAGCTATGACTTTGATGTTCTGAACCAACTTGACGAAAAAGATTACATAGGGCAAGGGTCCCATCGGTCAAAGTCCATGTATATTACGAAGGAGGGCGAAGAAAAGGCAAAAGAACTTCTGGAGAAGTATGGTGTAGAAGATTGGTAAGATGTAATGCTTAAGAAGGTAAAGATATCCCTATTATAAATTATTTAAAGGAAGTAGATTATGGTAAAATCTTCAATAAATCCGGTTCTCACATTAGATTATATGCTTCGCGAGGACGAAAATAAAATTTTTGATCGAAAATCTGCACAATTGAAACCGTCCGATATTGCAGATGAGATATCTGCATATGCGAATGCAGATGGAGGAACAATAGTATTTGGCATCAGTGATAAAACACGCCGATTGGAGGGAATCAATGCTGCAGGGGCTGAGAAAATTAATAATTTTATTAATGCCCCTATGGACTGCTGTAACCCCACACCGGAATATCAAGAGGAATTCCTCGATATAGAGAATGTAGAAGGACAAGCAGACAGACTGTTGCTGTTGCATATATATCCAAGTGTCGATAGGGTAATCAGCACTTCTAATGGTTCGGTATTTTTGCGTATTGGTGACAGGAAACGAGAGTTAAAGGGCGATGATTTGCGAAAGTTAGAGTATAGTAAAGGAGCCAGACATTATGAAGACGAATTGAATCATGATGCAAAGATTTCTGATCTGGATGCGGAATTAATTAAAAAATATAAAGATATTCTTGGAAGCCCGGATATTTCAGCAGAACAATTACTATCTTCAAGAGGCTTTTATAAGGAACTGAATGGAAGAAAGTATTTGACAAACGCGGCGGTATTATTATTTGCCAAGAATGTATATCAGTTTTATCCAAATTGCAGGATTCGCTTTATACGTTATGACGGAACATCGGCGGGCGTTGGTACTCAGATGAATATTATTAAAGATGCCAACATTGAATATCCGATTTTGAAAATCGTAGAAGAAGCAAAAAGGTTTATTTCTGCACAATTAAGAGAATTTACTTCGTTAGATTCAGAAACAGGTAATTTTAAAACCGTGGAAGAGTATCCGCCGTTTGCATGGGCAGAAGGGATTGTAAATGCTGTCGCTCATCGTGAATATGCAATGGAAGGAAAGTATATTAAGGTAACGATGTATGATGATAGATTGGAAATCGAAAGTCCCGGTAAATTGCCTAATATTGTGACTGTTGATAATATCAGGACTACAAATTTTTCAAGAAATCCTCGTATGGCTCGTGTATTGGCGGATTTTGGTATAGTGAAGGAACTGAATGAAGGTGTAAAACGTATATATTCAGATATGGAAAACTATTTTCTTGAAGCGCCGGAGTATTCGGAGCCTAGCGGACAAACGGTAAAACTGGTTTTAAGGAACAATATTATTGCTAGAACAATGAGACAAACTGAAACTGCTGAAAAGAAACTGTCGGAATTTTGGGATGAGCTGGATGCAGTTGAAAAAAACATTGTAACAATTATGGGAAGCAAAAACTGTATTACTGCTACGGAGTTATCAGTATTGACAAGCAAGACGAGAAGGACTATTAATAAAAAGCTTAGCCATTTGCTGGAAATTGGAGTAATAAAAATGAATGGTAACAAACATGATCCGGCATTGACATATTCACTAAGCATATAGTTCGCAGTAAATTCGCAGCAGTTCGCAGTTAGATAAGGCAAAATCTTCAAATATATGATTTTTAGGTTTTTTAGTGGAGGGAGCTTAGGAAAAGAGTTCGCAGTAAATTCGCAGCAGTTCGCAGTTAGATAAGGCAAAATCTTCAAATATATGATTTTTAGGTTTTTTAGTGGAGGGAGCTTAGGAAAAGAGTTCGCAGTAAATTCGCAGTAGTTCGCAGTTGGTTTAACAAGTGGCAAAAGAGTGTCATGTAGCGAGAAGCAAGTTACTCCGTGATAACACCATGATAACAAAAATACGTAAAACCTCAGAAGATGATCAGAATAAAATGATCAGAATCGAATTGCCTGACTATGATTGGAGAATAATATGGGTGAAAGTTATAATCCTCCTTTTACAATGAATGAGGAGATAACAAACTTAATAGTAGAGATCGGAGAATATGTTGGTACAATTACAACTTACGACGCTATGCGTCCGAATCCAATTCTCCGCAGGGAAAATCGGATCAAGACGATATATTCATCTCTGGCGATAGAGCAGAATACGCTTACCCTGGAACAGGTTACGGATGTGATAAATAGGAAGCGGATATTAGGACCGCCGCAGGATATTCGAGAAGTAAAAAATGCATATGAGGCTTATGAAAGAGTATCCGTGCTTGATCCATACAGTGTAAAAAACCTTTTGCTGGCCCATAAGATTATGATGGAAGGGCTTGTGAAAGAAGCGGGAAGTTTTCGAAGTGGGAATGTTGGAGTTTATGCAGGGACAGAACTGATTCATGCAGGAACACCAGCAAAATATGTGCCGGATTTAGTGAATCAGTTATTCGCATGGCTGAAACAATCGAAATATCATCCTCTTGTGAAGTCCTGCGTGTTTCATTATGAATTTGAGTTTATTCATCCTTTTGCTGATGGAAATGGCCGGACAGGGAGGTTGTGGCAGTCGTTGATTTTACGGAAATGGAAAGAAATTTTTGCATGGATTCCGGTAGAAACGCTTGTGTATGAAAATCAGGAGGAATATTATAAGGTGCTGCAGCGGGCTGATAATGCCGGGAATTCTACTGAATTTGTAGAGTTTATGCTTGGGATGATCCGCAATGCCTTAAAGGAGATCAGTGAGACACATAACAAAACAAATGTCGCAATAAATGTCGGAAGAAATGTCGTGACAAGTGAGGAAAAAATAATAGCCCTTTTAAGGCAGGATGGCAATATGTCAGCTAATATGTTGTCTATATCTGTGGGAATCACCGGGCGGCAGGCACAGCGTATTTTGGCTAAATTAAAGGCGGAGGGGAAAATAGTACGACATGGGGCAAATAAAAACGGATACTGGGAAGTCATAGAGTATAAAAACGAATAACACCAGGGAACTGTAGGAAAATAACTTGTGCAGATTGCGCAGGATATTTTCCTACAGTTCCCTGGATAACAAAACCAAGGTATAATCTTGATAGAAGGATCATAAAAATGTAGAAGCAAATATTCGGGGAGAACGTTAGCATTATGGATCGGAAAATGAAGACAATATGTCTCGAAGTGGGACTTGCCGTTGCCCTTGTCGTAAGCTTAAGTCTTCTGGGGGCCAAGATGGGCTCGGAGTATCAGAAGAAAGAAGCAAAGCTGGAGCTGGCGGAAGCGGAGAATCAGGCAGCTTCGGAAAAGCAGGACGGCAATGCAGTTGGTGCAGACGCAGCCGGAAAAACAGAAAACGGAGCAGAGGAGTCCGATCCGGGAGCGGCTCCCACGCCTGAGACAGAGGAAGTGATCGCAGACGGACAGTATCCGATCATGGGAAAAAGTCCGGTGACTGTAGAACAGATGGTTTCCTATTTCAACTCGGCTAATTTCCCCTATCCTGCCGAGCAGTTATCTAAGGGCGGCGCAGATTCCATTGAGACATTCTGCCAGATGTATTATGAGGAGGCGTCGGCGGAAGGGGTGCGGCCGGAGGTGGCCTTTGTCCAGACCATGAAGGAGACCGGATGGCTGCAGTACGCGGGAGATACCTCCATTGAACAGTTTAATTTTGCGGGACTTGGTGCCACGGGAGGCGGAGCGGCGGGCAATTCCTATCCGGATGTGCGGACTGGGATCCGGGCACAGATCCAGCATCTGAAGGCATATGCCACAGCAGATGCCCTGACCCAGGAATGTGTGGACGACCGGTATGAATATGTTATGAAAGGGTCTGCCCCCTATGTGGAATGGCTGGGCCAGAAGGAAAACCCGGGCGGCCAGGGTTGGGCGACCGATGAGAATTACGGATATTTTATCGTAGAGATGATTCATAGTATGAATCAGATGAAGTGATAATTCTCAGAGTTATTTTGTAAATCCATAAATCCTCCCACAGGATGAGAAAATCTGTTGTGGCAGCTTTTCCGCATCCTGCGGGAGGAAAAGTTTCTCTATTTGCAAAATCCGAATTATTTTCAAACCGATATGATACAGGCTTCATTATAATAAGGAATTTTCTCATCATGTGTGATAAAGAACATATTTTCGGCTTTCGCCTGCGCTAAAAGCAGCTTATCAAAAGGATCCTTATGACGAGGCGCCTCTTTTGGATAATGCAATGTATCGATCATAAGAATGTGGTCGAGCTTTCCTTCAAGCAGTAAAAAATCAGCTTTTTGACATGCTTCCGCTAACTGTCTGCCCGTATATGGAAAATCATCAGGATGGGCCGCATGCTTTACCACTATTTCCCAGATAGATGCAATACTGTAATAAACAGTATTCTCGGGATTTTCCAAAAGAGTTCTTGCATGTGAGGGCAATTCGCTGCTATTCGTTACAGTCCATACAATAATATGAGTATCAAGTAATATATTCATAGATGATTCTCCTCAAATATGTCAGCAATTTCATCATCCCACTTATCAAAATTTTTTGTATCTGTAATGATGCCAATTCCTGTGCCAAATCGCTTCGAAACATCTACATTTTTTATACTGGCGGCTCTCCTGTCTTCTTTTCCTGTTAAAAACGCAGAGGTCATGTTATTGATCAGCTGATATATAAATGCGGCGCTTTCATCCGGCATATTCATGATGAGAGAACATGTTTTCTGTTGAATTGTCATTCATGTCACTTCCTTTCATAAGCAATTTATTCTTGATTTTATTATGCAACGCTTTTTCAGAAAAAGCAATATGATTATATTCTTAAGATTTTGAAAACTCCTTGACAAATAGACTTTTGCCCGCTATGATATAGTTTAGTTCATTTGGAGTTAACAATTTTGTAAAATTTCAAAGGTATTGAGAAAGAGGAGTACATAATTACTTCCCACAGAGAGGACGGCTCATCGGCTGGAAGGCGGTCCGGGTATCAGGATTATGGAACGTGGCTTTTGAACCGGATGCCTGAAGCGCAGGAGTGAATCGCTGCCTGCTTTGAATACCGCCATATGCGGTATATCCGTCTGTGACAGACTATCTGCCGGCGAATTGCTCAGGATTCTGCAGGTAAGGCATCCCGTGGCGGTTTACGTTACAGAACCAGCAGTTATGTTATGGGGCGGCATATAAAGCGGTGCGACCGTATTTTTTTCTATGCCACATCATAAGTATAGGAATTAAGGTGGTACCGCGGAGAACAATTCGCCCTTTACATTGTAAAGGGCTTTTTTAATACAAAAAATGTGAAAAATCCGTGAAGTACCAAAATAGCTTTTCATTTGCAAAAAGGAGGAGAAACATGGGTAAGGAACTGGCAAAGACGTATAATCCGAAGGAGATTGAGGAAAAACTGTATGAGAAGTGGTGTGAAAACAAGTATTTCCACGCAGAGGTGGACCGGGATAAAAAACCGTTTACCACGGTCATGCCGCCTCCGAATATCACGGGAAAGCTGCATATGGGACATGCGCTGGACAATACGCTGCAGGACATCCTGATCCGGTATAAGAGGATGGAGGGCTTCAATGCCCTGTGGGTGCCGGGAACCGACCATGCAGCCATCTCTACGGAAGTAAAAGTAACGAACCAGTTAAAATCCGAGGGCATCGACAAAAAGGAACTGGGCCGGGAAGGCTTTCTGGAGCGCACCTGGCAGTGGAAAGAGGAATACGCGGGAACCATCGAGAACCAGTTGAAAAAGATGGGTATTTCCTGCGACTGGGACCGGGAGCGGTTCACTATGGATGAGGGCTGTTCCAAAGCCGTAGAGGAAGTCTTTATCA
>CAYQBE010000051.1:0-25536 GCA_964415625.1 uncultured Clostridium sp. | reverse complement strand
AAATTATACGAAAAGGGATATATTTATAAAGGGTCCAGGATCATCAACTGGTGTCCGGTCTGCAAGACCTCTCTGTCCGATGCAGAGGTCGAGCATGAGGAGCAGGACGGACATTTCTGGCATATCAAGTACCCCATTGTGGGAACGGAGGATTTTCTGGAGATCGCCACGACCCGTCCAGAGACCATGCTGGGCGATACGGCTATCGCGGTACACCCGGAGGATGAGCGGTACAAGGATATCATCGGCAAGCATGTGATGCTTCCCCTGGTGAACCGGGAGATCCCCATTGTGGCAGACTATTATGTGGACAAGGAATTTGGAACCGGAGCGGTGAAGATCACGCCGGCCCATGACCCCAACGATTTTGAAGTAGGGAAGCGCCATAACCTGGAAGAGATCAATATCATGAATGACGATGCCACCATCAATGAGCGGGGCGGCAGATATGCGGGCATGGAGCGATATGAGGCGCGAAAAGCGATTGTAAAGGATCTGGAAGAGCAGGGATTCCTGGTGAAGATCGAGCCCCACTCTCATAATGTAGGAACCCATGACCGATGCGGCACGACCGTAGAGCCGCTGATCAAGCAGCAGTGGTTCGTGAAGATGGAAGAGCTGGCGAAGCCTGCCATTGAAGCGCTGCATACAGGAGCATTGAAGTTTGTGCCGGAGCGGTTCAACAAGATCTATCTGCACTGGCTGGAAAATATCAAGGACTGGTGTATTTCACGGCAGATCTGGTGGGGACATCGGATTCCAGCATATTACTGCGACGAATGCGGAGAATTTGTGGTGGCAAAGGAGATGCCGGAAAAATGCCCGCACTGTGGATGCACCCATTTTACACAGGATGAGGATACACTGGATACCTGGTTCAGCTCAGCGCTGTGGCCGTTTTCCACCCTTGGCTGGCCGGAAAAGACGGAGGATCTGGATTACTTCTATCCCACGGATGTACTGGTGACAGGCTACGACATCATTTTCTTCTGGGTGATCCGGATGGTATTCTCCGGATTGGAGCATACCGGAAAGTCCCCCTTCCATACCGTGCTGATCCACGGCCTGGTGCGGGATTCCCTGGGGCGCAAGATGAGCAAGTCCCTTGGAAATGGAATCGATCCTCTGGAGATCATCGACCAGTACGGTGCGGATGCGCTGCGTCTTACTCTGGTGACCGGAAACGCGCCCGGCAACGATATGCGTTTCTCCAACGAGAGGGTGGAGGCAAGCCGGAATTTTGCGAATAAGGTGTGGAACGCATCCCGCTTTATTCTGATGAATATGAAAGAAAATATCGTGGACGAGCCCGAGGAGTGCCTGCTGAAACCGGCTGACAGATGGATTCTGGCAAAGGTCAACCGTCTGGCGAAGGACGTAACGGAGAACATGGACAAGTTTGAGCTGGGAATCGCGGTTCAGAAGGTGTATGACTTTATCTGGGACGAATTCTGCGACTGGTATGTGGAACTGGCAAAATACCGGATCTATCATGCCGAAGAGGACCCGGATTCTGCGAAGTGTGTTCTGTGGATCTTAAAGACCGTATTGGGGCAGGCATTGAAGCTTCTGCATCCGTTTATGCCGTTTATTACGGAGGAGATCTACAGTGCGCTGGTGCCGGAGGAAGAATCCCTGATGATCTCCTCCTGGCCGGAATACCGGAAGGAGTGGGAATTCCCAATGGATGAGGAAGTGATGAATCATGTGAAGGAGATCACCCGGGGGATCCGGAACATGCGTGCGGAGATGAATGTGCCGAACAACCGCAGGACCAAGGTATTTATTGTCACTGCAGACCAGGATCTGCTGAGCGGGATCGAGGCAATCCGGGAATCTGTAAAGCCGCTGATGCTGGCAAACGATATCATCCTTCACTCTGAGAAGAAGGATATTGCGGAAGATGCGGTGTCTATCGTAGTTCCGGGGGCAGCGGTGTATCTGCCGCTGGAAGACCTGGTGGACTTCGAGCAGGAGAGAGAACGCCTTGCAAAAGAAGAGGAAAAGTTGACGAAGGAGATCGCGCGGGCAAAGGGTATGCTGTCCAATGAGAAGTTCCTGAGCAAAGCGCCGGAGAAGAAGGTGCAGGAGGAAAAGGAAAAGCTGGAGAAATATACCCAGATGTTTGCCCAGGTACAGGAGCGTATGGCAGGTCTGAAGAAGGCTTAAATGGCGTGCGTCTCATTCGGCCGCCAAAAGCAGTAAAAGCGGGAAAGGCAGAACAGTATACAGCAATACAGGATACGATAGGGTTTTATGTGAGATTTTGGGCCGGATGGCTGTGCAAACGGCCATCCGACCTGAAAAGGGAGAGAAGTTAGGATGAAGAAGGTTCAGATCAGGAAGCCGGATTTCAGGGGCTTCTTTCATAGGATGAAAAATTTGAAGATAGAAGACCTTAAAGCACACTGGATCGCAAGACGCAAGCGCCGGGCAAGGATCCTGGAGGAACGCCGCAACAGTAAATTTTCAAGGCGGATGGCGCCGGTTTATCGTTTTATGAACCGGATTTCTCTGGTATTCCATTATTTACTGGCATGTATATTAAATTTTTTGATAGAAGCGATCTCCAGGCTCTCGCTGTTTCAGGCATGGGATTATATGACGGAGACGCCGAAAGTGTTTTTGTTCAACGCCTTTTTGATCTTCGCCACCTTTTCCATCGTATATCTGGTCAGGCGGCGGGTATTTGCAAGGATCCTGCTCAGTGTATTCTGGCTGTTTCTGGGGGCATGCAATGGGTATCTGCTGACGAAGCGGGTGACGCCCTTCAATGCCCAGGACTTGAAGGTGCTCTCGGATGCCCTCTCGCTGACCGGCAATTACTTTTCCACATTTGAACTGATCCTGCTGATCGTGGGGATCGGCGCGGTGATCCTGTGGGTCGTCTCCATGTGGAGGCGGGGCGGTCAGTTTACCGGAAAAATGCACCGGATCATTGCACTGTTCGGCGTGGGCTTCTCGGTCATTGCCTATATGGTTCTGACAGACGTGGCCATTGACCGCAGGGTGATCTCGAACTATTTTGGAAATATTGCCTTTGCATATGAAGACTATGGGTTCCCTTACTGCTTTACATCCAGTATTTTTAAAACCGGGATCTCCGAGCCGGCAGGGTACGGGGAGGAGACCATGGATGCCATCAGCAGCGGCGGGAAGATCACGGAAAGCTCTACTGGGCGGAAGGAAGAAGAACTGCCCAACATCATCTTTGTGCAGCTGGAATCCTATTTTGATCCCACGGAGGTAGAGTGGCTGCAGTTCTCGGAGGATCCGATCCCGAATCTGCGGAAGATGTATGAAGACTATTCCAGCGGATATTTTAAGGTGCCGTCCGTAGGAGCAGGTACGGCTAATACGGAATTTGAGGTGCTGACCGGCATGAGCATGCGTTTCTTCGGACCGGGGGAATATCCCTATAAGACCTATGCAAAGACGAAGCTATTGGAAAGCGCGGCCACAGCCCTGACCAGCCTTGGCTACGGAGCCGAGGCGCTGCATAACAACGGAGGAAACTTTTACAGCAGGGCGCAGGTATTCAACCACATGGGATTTGACCATTATACCAGCAAGGAATTTATGAATATCCTGCAGATGACCCCGAAGGGCTGGGCTACGGATGATATCCTGATCCCGAATATCCTGGATTCCATGGATACGACCCAAGGACAGGATTTTGTATTTACCATCAGTGTCCAGGGGCATGGAGATTATCCAACGGAGAAAATGATCGAGAATCCCACCATCCAGGTCAGCGGTGTGGAGGACGAGGGCAGGAGGAATGCCTGGGAATATTATGTGAATGAAGTATATGAGATGGATGAATTTGCCGGGGATCTGGTGAAGGCCGTGGAGGAACGGGGAGAACCTTCCGTGATCGTTTTCTACGGAGACCATCTGCCCACCATGGACCTGCAGGCAAAGGATCTGAAAAGCCGGTATCTGTACAATACCAATTATGTGATCTGGGATAATATCGGGCTGAAAAAGAAGGACGGAAACTATGCGTCATACCAGATCATGGCTGAGGTGCTGGATCGCCTGGACATCCACTCGGGGACGGTGTTCAACTACCATCAGGAGCGCCGTCAGACGAAGAATTATCTGGCCGACCTGGAGCTGCTGCAGTATGATATCCTGTACGGAAAGCAATATGTGTATCAGGAAAGTGGAAAACCGATCACATCCGGCCATATGGCGATGGGGGTCAAGGATACCACGATCACCTCGCTGGTGGAACAGCTGGACGGCACATACAGCGTGTACGGGGAGAACTTTACCAAGCAGAGCAAGATCTATATCAACGGTGAGAAACAGACCAGCACGTTTTTGAATAATACAAGGATCGATCTGAAAGAATCCGTTCTGGAGGAAGAGGATGTTGTTATGGTGGCGCAGGTGGGATCCAGCAATACCATTTTCCGTACCTCCAAGGAATATAAATACCGGAACGGACGTTTTGTGCCCCTTCCCCGCAATACCAGTACGGTGAAGGCAGGGCGGAACGCGTTTATCGGAAATGACGAGGGAGAGTAAGCATTTTGACATATGATGAGGCAGTGGATTATATTTTAAAGATCCCGAAATTTACAAAGAAAAACCCGTTGGAGCATACAAAGGAATTTCTGCGCTTTTTGGGAAATCCAGAGCGGGATTTTAAAGTCATCCATGTGGCGGGGACTAACGGAAAAGGCTCGGTCTGCGTGTATCTGGATGCGATGCTGAGGTCTGAGGGGAAGTCCGCGGGCCTCTTCGTCTCCCCCCATCTGATCCGGATGAATGAACGGATCCGGATCCGGGGAGAGCAGATCTCGGACGGGGAATTTGTGAGAGTATTTGAAAAGGTGATGGAGAAGGTCAGGGAAATGGAACGCTTAGGTGTCGCTCATCCCACTTTTTTTGAACTGCTTTTTGGCATGGCAATGACCGCGTTTGCGGAGGCGGGAGTGGAATTTGCGGTGCTGGAGACCGGACTGGGAGGGCGGCTGGATGCCACCAATGCGATAGAGCATCCGGCAGTCACGGCCATTGCGTCGATCGGGATGGATCACCAGGAGATTCTGGGGGATACCTTGGAACAGATCGCGGCGGAGAAGGCGGGGATCCTGAAAAAAGGAGTGCCGGCGCTTTACTCCGAAGGGGAGGAAGCTACCGGCCAGGTGATCGAAAGCCGGGCAGCCCGGCTTGGGATTTCCTGTAAGAAAATCGGGAAAAATGCGTTCGAAAATCTGAGAATCGAACATAAAAATATTGCATTTTCCTGTACAAATGCTTATTATGGAACTACGGCATGGAAACTCCGCAATACAGGACTGTACCAGGCAGAGAACGCGATGCTCGCACTGGAAGTGATGCGAAGCCTGTTTGGAGAGACGGGACGCCCGCAGCTATGGAGGGAAGCGCTCGCTCAGGTGACCTGGGAAGGCCGCATGGAGGAGATCCTGCCGGGGATCTATATTGACGGAGCACATAATCTCAATGCCGTGATCCGGTTCGTTCAGAGTGTGAAGGCACGCGGCCCCCACAGGACGGCGGTTCTTTTTTCGGCGGTGCAGGAGAAGGACTATGAAGAGATGACGGCATATCTCTGCCGGAATCTGGAGGCGGACTATTACGTGGTGACCCGGATCGAGGACAGCCGGGCGACGGATACGGAGCAGCTTCTGGCAGCATTTGCACGGTATACGGACCGTCCGGTGAAGGTGATCGAATCCCCCCGGGAGGCGCTGCATTATGTGAGAAAACACCAGGACGGCCGGACGGTGTACTGTCTCGGCTCCCTTTATCTGGCAGGTATGCTCAAAGAACTGGCCCAGGAGGAAAGCTTATGTTAAATTACGAAGAAGAACTGAAAAAATTCAAACCAAGCCTGGAAGTAGAGGATATAGAGGATGCCGTATACCAGGAAGACCTTACGGACATGTCTGATCTGCTCAAACAGGTCATGGATCAGAAAAAATAAATTATCGGGGAAAGAATACGGTGAGGTTTGATGGACTATACGAAGAAAATCATCCGCCAGTCGAACTACTGGTATAACGACGGCCTGAAAAAGGCCCGGATACGGGATATGTCTGGCGCGATTGTCTCACTTCGGCGGAGCTTGCAATATAATAAAGGAAATATTACGGCGCGGAATCTCCTGGGGCTGGTCTACTACGGCCGGGGAGAGGTTGTGGAGGCGCTGGTCGAATGGATCATCAGCAAGAACCTGCGGCCGAAGAACAACCTGGCCAATTCCTATCTGCAGAATATCCAGCATTCCGCCAAAGGACTGGAAACGATCAACCAGTCCATAAAGAGGTTTAATCAGTGTCTCGTCTACTGCCAGCAGAATGGGGAGGACATGGCGATCATACAGCTGAAAAAGATCACGGTGTCGCATCCTTCCTTTTTGAAGGCATATCAGCTCCTGGCGCTTCTGTATCTGCATACCAGGCAGTATGCCCAGGCACAGCAGGCTCTGACCAAGGCGCGGAAGCTGGATACGACCAATGAGATCACGCTGCGCTATATGCAGGAGCTGACGCAGATCCGGGGGAAAAAAGCGAAGAAGCCGGAGAATAAGGAGACAAAAAAGAAGAAAAAAAGAAAGAAAGAAACAGTAGAATATAATCTGGGAAATGAGACCATCATTCAGCCGGCGCACCGGATGGTGAAGGAACTGGCAGGAAGATTTACCCTGATGAATATCGTACTGGGCGCTGCCATCGGCGCGGCGATCGTATGGTTTCTGATCGTGCCTGCTGTAGACGAGAGTAAGTCCGACAAGCGGAACAAGGAGGTTCTGGAATACAGTGAACGGATCAATTCTCTGGAAGCACAGCTCAGCGCGGTGACCAGGACCCTGGATTCCTACCGCGCGGACAGCGCGGATTCTGAGGAAGCAGTCCAGACGGCGGCTGCCACGGCAGAGAGCTATGAGAATCTGATGACGGCATCGGAACAGTACAATTCGGGAAGCTACTCGGAGGATTCCATTGCGGAGGTGCTCCTGGCCGTGAACCGGAACGCGCTCGGGGAGAGCGGGCAGGAACGGTATGACGACCTGACATCGAGCATCTATCCGACAGCCTGCAGCATTCTATATGAGTCCGGTACCGCTTCTTATGAGGTTGCCAACTATGATACGGCGATCGAGGTGCTGTCCAAGGTTGTGAGAATGGATGAAAGCTATGATGACGGCGGGGCGCTTCTGACGCTGGGACTTGCCTGTCTGGACAACGGGGATCCCGAGACTGCCACGACCTATCTGAGCCGGGTCAATGAGCTGTTTCCGGACACGGACAACGCACAGGAGGCAAGGACCAGCCTGGAGGAGATCGCGGCGGCAGCGAACCAGGATACAGAAGAATAAAAACAGCGATTCAAGGCACCCTGCACCTTGCCGTCAGGCAAAAAAAGCAGCGGGGTCTGCCGTTATACGAAAGAAAAGGATGTGTAGAGAATACATGTCCTTTTTTTAAATGTTGCGAGGAGGAGTATGAATCAATGAAGTATCAGGTAGAAGAGAATTGCCTTACGATCTTCCTTCCGAAGGAGGTGGATCACCACCAGGCGGAGGAGATCCGGAAGGATGCGGATGCGATGATCGAGCGCAACCACATCAAATATGTAATTTTTGACTTTGGGGAGACAGAATTTATGGACAGCTCAGGAATCGGGGCAGTCATGGGAAGATACCGTCTGGTCCATCTGATCGGCGGCGAAGTGTGGGGCGTCCATGCCAATGCCAGGATCAAGAAGATTCTGACGATGTCAGGGGTTACAAAAATCATGCAGATATATGAGGAGGATCAGAGATGAGAGACACAAATGAAATGGAAGTCATATTTGACAGCTGTTCTTCAAATGAAAGGTTTGCACGGGTAGCCGTAGCGTCGTTTCTGACCCAGCTAAACCCCACAGTGGAGGAGGTGTCTGATGTGAAAACGGCCGTCTCCGAGGCAGTGACCAATTCCATCATCCATGGGTATGACCAGGAGATACATAAAATTACGGTCAAGTGCCGCATTGAACAGAACCGGTTTGCAGTGACTGTGAAGGACACGGGGAAAGGGATCGAGGACGTTGCCCAGGCGATGATGCCCATGTATACGACCCGGCCGGAGCTGGATCGGTCGGGGATGGGATTTTCATTTATGGAGGCATTTATGGATAAGGTGGAGGTGGAATCCGCGCCAGGCGAGGGAACTACGGTCAGGATGGAGAAAACAATCGGAAAAGGAAGGAATCTATGGACCACACAATCGCTTTAATTCAAAAGGCTCACGAAGGAGACAAGGAGGCAAGAGAGCAGCTTGTGAAGGAGAATGTGGGGCTGGTCTGGAGTGTGGTGAAGCGGTTCTACGGCCGGGGCACAGACCCGGAGGACCTGTTTCAGATCGGCAGCATCGGGCTTCTCAAGGCGATTGACAAATTTGACCTGTCCTATGACGTCCGGTTTTCCACCTATGCGGTGCCCATGATATCCGGCGAGATCAAAAGGTTTCTGCGGGACGATGGCATGATCAAGGTGAGCCGTTCCTTAAAAGAACTGTCCTATAAGCTTTTTCAGGCCAGGGAGGATCTGACTGCGAAGCTGGGCAGGGAGCCGACTCTGGAAGAGCTTTCCCAGGTCCTTAAGGTGGAAAAGGAAGAAATTGTCCAGGCGATGGAGGCAGGAGGGGAGGTGGAATCCATTTACAAGCCCATCCACCAGAAGGAAGGGAGTGAGATCCGGCTGATGGACAAGCTGGAGGAGAAGGACCATCAGGAGGATAAGATCCTGGACTGCATGCTGCTGCAGCAGCTTTTGGAAACCCTGGATAAAGAAGAACGCCGCCTGATCTATCTCCGGTATTTTCAGAATCAGACCCAGTCGGCGGTGGGAAAGAAGCTGGGAATTTCACAGGTGCAGGTATCCCGGATGGAAAAAAAGATTATGGAGGCGCTGCGGCGGGAAGGAACCAGCTGAGGGAGTGCATATCAGGTGAATATGATGGCCATTCTGCCATTTTATAAGGTATATTTTCAGGGATTTTTCAGATACTACTGTTTAGGAACCGTATGGAAATAACCTGAAACATCTTGCTTGTCTATTTCTCCGGCTGCACAGGTCAAAAAGCCTCGATGTAGCCCACTACGTCTGCGTTTTTTGACATGTACATCCGAAGAAATATCCTGCGCAATCTGTTTAGGTTATTTTCCTACAGTTCCTTATAGGCGCAAAGGATTTGGCCTGCGGTCTATAGATCAAGAGAAAGGACAGGTGGCTGTAATGGAAGAGGGAAGAAGGAAAATACGGATATGCCTGATGAGCATTGTCCTGGCGGCAGTGGTGCTCGGAATTTTTTACTATTACTATCATGACGCAGAGGCGGTTTCCAACGGTGCGGGGACGCTGATCAGAAGGCCGGGTGCAGAATATCATGTCTGCTAATCAGGAAACGGTCTATATCAAAGGAGAGCGGGATGTGGAGGTCACGAAGACGGATATTACGTTGGGAGACATCCTGACTCTGGAATGCAGCAACAAGGCCATGATCCCGAAGCTGAAGGTGCTCAAGATCCTGAAAATCCCGGATCAGGGGAAGCACAGGTATGTGATCTCCATATTGAAGATCATTGCCTGTATCCATGAAAAATATCCGGGTGTGGATATTCAGAATATGGGGGAGACAGACATTATTGTGACCTACGAGGATCAGAAAACCGCGGGCATGGCAGTGCATCTCATTAAGACGATATTTGTGGCGATGCTGACCTTTGCGGGCTCTGCGTTTGCAATCATGGCTTTTAACAACGATGCGTCGGTTTCCGATCTGTTTTCACAGATGTATGAGTTTATCATGGGTTCCGGGTCGGACGGATTTTCCATCATGGAGGTCAGCTATTCCGTGGGCATCACCATCGGGATCCTGGTATTTTTTAATCATTTCGGTAAGAAAAGATTTACGGTGGATCCCACGCCTCTGGAGGTGCAGATGCGGGTCTATGAAAACGATATCCAGACCACTCTGATCGAAAATGCATCAAGAAAGGGGGCGGAGCTGGATGTGGGTACGGCAGATCCTTCTGGGAATCATCGGTCTTAGCTCAGGAGTTGTCATTGCAGGGGGCCTGTTTGCCCTGATCGTGGAGCTGGGCGTGATCGCGGACTTCGCGGATCGGACCCATACGGCGGACAAGATCCTCCTCTATGAGGATTGCGCCGCTTTGGGAGGCGTGGCCGGAAACCTGATCTCGGTCTTCCGCCCCCAGATGGGTTACCTTGGGTTTCTGCTCCCCGTATTCGGGCTGCTGGCCGGAATCTTTGTAGGGTGCTGGGCCATGGCCCTTGCGGAGGTGCTGAATGTATTTCCCATCTTTATCCGAAGGCTGAAGATCGTGCGCTACAGCGTGGCTTTTATCCTCAGCATGGCTCTTGGGCGCGGGCTGGGGGCATTTCTGTATTTGCTGAAACGCTGGTAGCCGCCGGCTGGGGCAGTTACGGACTGTGTGTATCATATGATACTGAGCGGCGTAGTTAGTTATCTGGCGTTTGGCATTAACGTTTCAAAAAGGGCAGGTATCCGATCGGTTACCTGCCCACAGTATGACGGGACCCGCGATGGTAAAGATCTTACATCCGATCCCGAATACCTGCCCTTCTGCTTGTGCCAACCCAACTATTTCAAGCACTCCTCTATTCGCCGTTTTCTCGTAGTCGATACCTTCTTGTTTTTCCTGTTTTTATCGCTTATTTTCTATAAAAATCTGTATTGATGATGCAGTTCGCCAATGCTTCCCTCAACGCCCAGTGAACCGGCGTATCATTGACCCAGAAACCGCACTCCATCCGAAACGGCACTTTAATATCTTTCGTAATCTTATTGTATACACGAAAATAAAAGTCAAATATCCGTCAAATAAAAAATTCACTAGAAAGGACTATAAATTCCAACATTTTACGATTTCTATATTTAATCTATCAAATATACATCAAATAAAAATCTACGCCCAATATGGAATATATCTTCTCATTTTCAATGAAGCATTTTCATCAGCTAATTTTATGAATCCAGCTTTCATTGTGTCTTTGATAATTCTTGACACAATAGACATATTTTTCTCATCAATACCAAACCGTTCCCTTAACACAGCATTTGCCACCGGAATCTCATTTACATAATAATAACAAGTCGCCAGATAACAAGTACGGATTTTATCCCCTTTTGTCCATTTATTTAGATTCGCATACCAATATAATTTGGTCCTGGCAAAATCATCTCCCGTTTCAACCTTAGGAGCTGGTATCTTCAAGGCGCTCATCCCCTCCTCCATACGGTCAAATCCACTTCCACGCTCCTCACAAATATGAATCATCCTCAAAAATGACGCCATGGCCTCATTTCTGGAATGCGGAGCCGTATCAATAATTCGATTCACATCCACCAACAAGCATCCCGGATTAGATGCCTCTACCCTAGCATCAAAAATCTCCATCATTGGTCCTGCGCCACGCATTGTCAGATCCTGATGAATAATCATATTTCCAAGCATCTCACGGACTGCCTTCTCCGGAAACATCCTGTGTATCTGGCGAAGTCCAATATAAATCTCTTCCTCCTGTGGAATAAGGGTATCTATATATCTGCAAATTTCGTCAAAGCAGATCGCATATCCCTGTGTAAAAACCTGTTCACGAATCGCATTTGTCCTGCCAGTTCCTTTATACTGAATCACTCGAACAGCTTTTCTTTTTAAATGTGAAAATTTGTTCAAATCTTTTGCAAACAGCAATGCCCCCATATTGGTAATAGCATATTGTCCGTTATCCATCTCACGAATGAATTCCTCATCCTTCATGTTATGCATCATACTGCTTCGATTACTGGGTAATGGAAGTTTCATTAACGTATAATAAGCAGCGCAATCCAGCAGCCGTGTCACTTCTTCCTCAGTTACGTTCTCTTTGGCAGTCCGCATCTCATATGGTGTTGTTTCAAATGACTGCCATAATGCCCGTTCCTTTTCAGGAAAATCTTTTAACTTTTTCTTATAAGAACCAATCCTAATATACTCCTCTCCCGCAAATGCCGTAGGTTTAACCGAAGCCATGGGAATCTCCAGAATAACCACCCTTTTATCCCTCACATTAACTTCGATAAACTGAATATTTAATCTGGGATTACTTAAGCCTACAAGCCAGTTCTCCAATTCCTGATTCCCCTTCTTCGCCACTCCTGGGCAAAAATCTGTTCCTAAAATCTCATGTGTTGTATCATCAATTCCCCATAAAAGATATCCTTTCTCTCTTCGTTCCAGAGCGGCAGAATTACTTATAGCAGAAATATACTCTCCTATCATCTGGGGATCTGTATTATTACTTTTATATTCCAACCATTCCGTCTCTGCTGACATCCTTCTCAATCGTTCTATCAGACTAATATAATAATCCTGCTGTCCTGTGATCATTTTAACTATCAACTCCATCCATATTATTCTGCATCTAAATATCAGTGTCTTATAAAGACTAAAGCCATACCAAGATATTTCCATATGAAGTTCTAATTCCTACATAAGAAAACAAATGATCCATTATCCTTCCTCCACATAAACAATCTTCTTACCCCTTCAACTCTCGCACCACTGATGCGAGAGTTAGTGACACTATTAATGATTAATAACCTTCCTGATTTCCATCCACATGGTCAAATCAGTTAATATCTCAATTACACTTTTAATTATAAGCGATAAAAGTCAAAAGCACAATAGAAAGCAGGCTGACAAATCATTTCATCGCCACCCTGCTCATAATACATACTCTGGTTCAATATCTTTTCTGTGATTTCTCTTAAAATAGCTCCAACATCTTCCCAATCCAATAAATTAGCCCCAGCACCCAGGTAGTAAAGATCCCGTACAGTATAACAGGGCCTGCGATGGTAAAGATCTTACATCCGATCCCGAATACCTGCCCTTCCTTTTTGTATTCAATGGCCGGGGCGGCAACGGAATTGGCGAATCCGGTAATCGGCACCAGAGCGCCGGCTCCTCCCCACTTCGCGATTTTCGGGTAGACATTCATCCCGGTCAGGATGATGCTGAGAAGGATCAGCATCAGGGAAGTCCATCCGCTGCAGGCGTCCTTGGAGAGATCCTGAACCTTGCAGTAGTTATAGATGAGCTGTCCTGCGGTGCAGATGATCCCTCCGGTGACGAATGCCTTTCCCATATTCAGCCAGATATTATGGACCGGAGTCTTTTGCTTTACATAAGCTTCGTATTGCTTTTCCTGCTTCATTTTTTGTGTTTTATCCATATTTCTTACCTCACAGATCGTATGATTTGCCTGTCAAAAGGGTTCCCGACTGAATGAGCAGATTGAAGGCTGCCAGTACAGTTGGAAAGTGTTCCTCTTTCTTGCCGGCTGATTTATAGTATCTGGAAAATATAAGATCTTATTCAGAACCGTGAATAAAATCCCTCCGATCATCTTATACTATTTTTCAAAAATGAATCCGGTGGAAATGAGGAATTAGAAATGAAAATGAATCAGATCAAAGGGGCTCAGAGCATCAGCTTTGAAGTTTCTCCTTATATTATCAGCAGCGGTTCGGTTGTGGGAAGCAAGGAGTCGGAAGGACCTCTTGGAAAACTATTTGATGTGACGAACCAGGATGACCTGTTCGGGGCAAATACCTGGGAGGAAGCAGAGAGCAATATGCAGAAGGAGGCCTGCGTGCTTGCCCTTGGAAAGGCACATGTAAAGCCGGAATCCGTCCGTTTCTTATTCGGCGGGGATCTGCTCCGGCAGGGAATCGCCACATCCATGGGGGTAGAGTCTCTGCAGATTCCATTGTTCGGGCTCTACGGTGCCTGCTCCACCTCCGGGGAAGCGCTGGCACTGAGCGCCATGAGCGTGGCGGCGGGGTATGGGGACTGTATGCTTGCGGTGACTTCCAGCCACTTCGGGAGTGCGGAGAAGGAGTTTCGTTTCCCGCTTGGGTACGCGAACCAGCGCCCGCTGTCGGCACACTGGACGGTAACGGGAAGCGGCGCGTTCCTGGTGGGGACGGAGAAGAGCCATGTGCGGATTTCCGGTGTGACTGTGGGAAAGATCGTGGATTACGGTCTGAAGGATTCTCAGAACATGGGCGCCTGTATGGCTCCGGCCGCCATGGACACGATTGTCCAGAACCTGCAGGATTTCGGAAGGACTGTGGAGGATTATGACAGGATCGTCACAGGAGATCTGGGGTATGTGGGGCAGGATATCCTGTTCGACCTGGTACAGGAAAAAGGCTATGACATCCGGGTCAAGCATATGGACTGCGGAATGGAGATTTTTGACCAGAAGACCCAGGACACCCATGCGGGAGGGAGTGGCTGCGGCTGTGCGGCTGTGACGCTGGCCTCTTATATTCTGCCGAAAATCCGAAAAGGGGAGTGGAAGCGGGTGCTCTTTGTACCCACGGGAGCGCTGCTGTCAACGGTCAGCTTCAATGAGGGGGCCAGTGTTCCGGGAATCGCTCATGGGATCGTGCTGGAGCACGTGAACTGATCCGGACATTGCTCCACAGGGAATAGAATGCAGAAAATGTGTTTCGCTTCGGAGAACGACGGAGTGATCGATTCACTGATATATGACATCGAAGGAGGAAAAGAACGTGGATTATGTAAAAGCATTTTTGATCGGAGGGCTGATCTGCGCGCTGGTGCAGATCTTACTGGACCGTACCAAGCTGATGCCGGGGCGGGTCATGGTGCTGCTGGTATGCAGCGGCGCGGTTCTTGGCTTCTGCAATATTTACAAGCCGTTTCAGGATTTTGCCGGGGCCGGTGCAAGTGTTCCACTCTTGGGCTTTGGCAACGTACTGTGGCAGGGCGTCAAGGAGGCCGTGGATAAAAGCGGCTTTCTGGGAATCTTCCAGGGGGGCTTCAAGGCAAGCGCGGTAGGGATATCCGCGGCGCTGGTGTTTGGCTATCTGGCGTCTGTGACCTTTGAGCCCAGGATGAAAAAATAAAAGGAATCTGTTTTATTATGGATGAAAATGGAAGTTCCTGTTGCTTTTTGCGGGGGATAATGTTATGTTGTTCGTGTAGCGTTTTATTCTATAGGAAATTTTTTCCTGATTTTCCTATAGAATAAATACCCATTGGGGACGCACTCTTTTTTACGAGGGAGGAAAAAGCATATGGATTATGTAAACATTATCATCCCCTTCATCGGGGGACTTGGCATGTTCATTTACGGCATGCAGATCATGGCGCAGGGGCTGGAAAATGCCGCCGGCAATAAAATGAAAACGATGCTGGAGGCTTTGACGAGAAATAAATTTTTCGGCGTGCTTTTAGGCGCGTTGATCACAGCAGTGATCCAGAGCTCTTCCGCGACCACGGTCATGGTGGTAGGTTTTGTCAACGCGGGGATCATGAGCCTGAATCAGGCGATGGGCGTCATCATGGGCGCCAATATCGGTACAACGGTAACCGGATGGCTGGTATCCAGTGTGGAGTGGGCCAAGTTCTTAAGCCCGGGCAATCTGGCTCCTGTGGCGATCATGCTGGGTGTGATCGTGATGCTGACGGGAACGAGGCGGTCTACAAAGGATATTTCCAGTATTATTATCGGATTTGGACTTCTTTTCGTAGGGATCACGACCATGTCGGCTTCTGTTGCGCCGCTCCAGGATTCGGAAGGCTTCCGCAATCTGTTCATTACCCTGGGGCACAATCCGTTCCTTGGTATTATTGCCGGTGCGGTGGTGACCGCAGTGATCCAGAGCTCCTCCGCATCCGTGGGGATTCTGCAGAGCCTCTCTGCCGCAGGGCTGGTTCCCTTTAACGCGGCGGTGTATATCATCATGGGTCAGAATATCGGTACCTGTGTGACCGCCATCATGTCCAGTATCGGCGCGAAGAAGACTGCGAAGACGGCGGCTGTGATGCATCTTCTGTTCAATATCATCGGTACGGTGCTGTTCAGTATCGTAGCTATTGTGCTGTTCAAAGTGGTATTCCCGACAGCGGGTACCGGCATGATCACCCAGACAGAGATCAGTACGGTGCATACGATCTTCAATATCGGTACGACAGTCCTCCTGTTCCCGGTATCCGACCTGATCATCAAGCTGGCGAAGAAGCTGGAAAGAGAGGACGACAAGGACAACGATGAGAGCAAGGTGCTTTTGGACGAACGTATGCTGGAGACGCCGGGGATCGCTCTGCAGTCTGTAGTCAGCGAGATCGCCAGGATGGGACATATTGTGGCAAGAACCACGGATCGGGCGGAAGAGGTCATGTTCTCCAAGGATGAGGGTCAGATTCGCAAAATCCGGGAAGAAGAAGAAACGGTGGACAGCCTGTGCAGCGGGATCACAGGGTATGTAGTCCGGTTAAGCTCCCTGTCGCTGAATGAGAAGGAGCACCAGCATGTGGCAAGCCTGCTGCAGATCTTATCGGATATGGAACGGATCAGTGACTACTGCGAAAATATTTCCGAATTTGCCGAGACATTGTCTGACCGGAAAGCAGAATTTTCCGAAAAGGGTACTGCGGAATTGAAGGAGATGATCCGCGTCTGTCTGGACAGCTATCGGTATGCAGCAGAGGCATTTGCGGAAAATGACAAGGAAAAGGCGCTGAAAGTCATTGAGAAGGAGAGTCAGGCGGACGACCTGGAGATCCAGCTCCGTTCGGCGCATATGAAGCGGCTGGCAAAAAACCAGTGCAACACAGACGCGGGTATCGTATATCTGGATGCACTGGTGTGTATGGAACGTATCTCCGACCACTCCAGGAATATCGCGGAGGAGATCCTGATGCGGTAAAAAATCTGCTGCGGCAGTCTGAAAAAAGCAGGGTATATTTATGAGATTACTGTTTGCGGAAGATGAGGTGAGTATGTCCGAGGCTGTCTCGGATATCCTCACCTATCATCATTATATGGTAGATGCGGTATATGACGGGGAAGCAGCCCTGGATTATGCCAGAATGGAAGCGTATGACGGCATCATTCTGGATATCATGATGCCGAAGAAGAGCGGATTTGAGGTGCTGGAACAACTCCGGAAGGAGGGCTGCCGGACTCCCATCCTCCTTCTCACTGCCAGGGGGGAGGTGGAGGATCGGATCCGGGGACTGGATCTGGGGGCGGATGATTACCTGCCCAAGCCATTTTCCATGGATGAGCTGCTGGCTCGGGTGCGTGCCATGCTTCGGCGAAGGGAAACGTTTGTGCCGGATATCCTGACCTGCGGGGACATCTCCCTGAACCTGCAGAGCTATGAACTGAGCGGAAACGGCAGATCCTTTGTGCTGCCCAAGCTGGAATACCGTATGATGGAAGTGCTGATGCAGAATCAGAAACGTTATCTTTCCTCGGAGGATCTGCTTGTAAAGGTGTGGGGCTACGATACGGAAGCAGAGGTGGGTACGGTGTGGGTGTACATATCCTATCTGAGGAAACGGCTGGCGGCTCTGACTGGCCAGGTGGAGATCAAGGTGAAGCGGAACATCGGGTATATGCTGGAAACAGTGGATTGAGGTGAGCGATGCAGAAAACACTTCAGAAAAAGTTTGTGATCACGGCAATGGCAGCAATATCGGTATTGCTGCTGATCCTGCTTGGGACCATCAATGGATTGAATTTTTGGCAGACAGACCGGCAGACAGACCGTTTGCTGGAAATGCTGACCCGGCAGGCAGCGGCAGCTCCGAGGTCGGAGCCGGGAATGCTCCCGCTTCCGGACATGCCGGGGAAAAGAGAGCCGGCAGACTTTTTCAGCCCGCCGGTTACGGAAGACCATGCCATGTCGGCCCGATATTTTTGTGTATGGTTTGACCGGGAAGGAAGCGTTGCCCGAACCGATACCGGACGGATTTCTTCTGTATCAGTAGAGGAGGCAAAGGAGTACGCGGAGAAGATCTATGAGCGGGGAACGGAATCCGGCAGGCTGAGCCGCTTTCAATACAGGCGTATGCCTTCCCGGGACGGGCAGGGAGAGCTCCTGCTGTTTTTAGATGTGTCCACGCAGCGGTATGCACTGCTCCTGGTGCTGGCTCTTTCGGCGGGGATCGGGATATTGTGCTGGTTCGGTATGCTTCTTCTGGTGATCCTGCTGTCGAAGAAGGCCATCCTGCCGATCGCGCGGAACCTGGAAAAGCAGAAGCAGTTTGTCACGGATGCAGGTCATGAGATTAAAACACCGCTGGCGATCATTATGGCGAATACGGAAGCTATGGAGCTTTGCGGAGGGGAAACCAAATGGAGCCGGAACATCAAGACGCAGACGGTCCGGCTCACCGGCCTGATGCAAAACCTCTTGGTGCTTGCCAGGCTGGATGAGGGTGGTGGGGAGCTTCCGGCATCTGATTTTTCCATGAGCCGCCTTCTGGAGGAGGTGCTTCCAGCCTTTTGTGAGTCGGCAGCCCTGAAGAATGTGATGATCGAAGCGGAGATCGGCCAGGGCATCGAACTGCATGGAAACAGGGAGAATCTGCTGCGGCTGGCGTCTATCCTGCTGGACAATGCGGTAAAATATGTGCCGAAGGGCGGGGAGATTGCCGTTACATTAAAAAGGCAGGGCAGGGAAATGCTGCTGCAGGTGGAGAATGACTGCGGAGAGCTGCCGGTGGAGGAACCGGAGAAGCTGTTTGACCGCTTTTACCGGGGCGACAGCGCACGGACGCAGAAAAGCGGGGGATACGGGATCGGGCTTTCTGCGGCGCAGGCAATCGTGGAGAATTGTAAAGGAGAGATCCGGGCGGAATACCGGGGAGATTCCAGAATTGTATTTACGGTCAGGATATAATGCGGTTGGTATATGGATGCGGGAAAGCGGCGGACTCCCTGGCGCGAGATCGGTGAGGCACTGCGCGGGATCGGATATGATAAAGATGTGGTGATGGAGCCGTTTGTCAATATGGGCGGCCAGGTCGGGCAGGACATCAAGGTATGGCGTCCGCTGTGCGGCGAGATCACGGAAGAGCAGCTGGATCAGGATGCAAAGGACGCGGTACGTTTTCAGAGATATATGCTGGACGGAAGGATGGATTGACGGGTAAGAGTCAGAAGCATTGCGGAAAAAATGAAGAAGGAAATGGCAGATTGTCCTCTGGTACAGTGTGGTATCAGGGGGCTTTTTAATACCAATGTATGTAGAAAGGCTGTCAGTGGCAGCTTTCTGTATAGTGCGCGCTGTATTTGCAGTCACATTTTTTTCACATCTGTCTAAGTTTCATTTAAGGTTTCATGTATAATATTTTACTGAAAATAGTGAACCTCAAAAGAAGTACTATTTTTAAAATGTGTGATTATATGGGCGGGCTGCTGATCTGAAAAATCTCATGTGAGATTTCTGATTGCAGCCGTACAGCTGGTATAACTTTAGAAAGGGGGCAGTGTATTTTGACATGGCGTCATGAATGGAAGCATGAGATCAATATATCAGATTTGATTCAGCTCAGGCACCGTCTGCGGGCGGTCATGCAGACAGACTCCCATGCGGTGGATGGGAAATATGAAATCCGCAGCCTGTATTTTGATACACCCGGAGACAAGGCGCTTCGGGAAAAAATTGATGGAGTGGACCCAAGGGAGAAGTTCCGGCTGCGGTATTACAATAGGGACACTTCCGGGATCCGGCTGGAAAAGAAAAGCAAGCGCAATGGACTTGGAAAGAAACAAAGCACGGACATGACGGAGGATGAAGTGCGGGCCATTCTGGAAAATCAATGCAGATGGATGGTGGACAGCGGGAGGCCGCTGGTAGAGGAATTATACTGTAAAATGCGGTTCCAGGGGCTGCGCCCGAAAATGATCGTGGACTATACGCGGGAGCCGTTTACCTATGCTCCGGGAAATGTGCGCGTGACTCTGGATTATCAGATCCGGACCGGGCTGTATGGAATTGATTTCCTGAATCCAGACTGCGTTACGATTCCGGCAGGGGATGCGCCCGCGATCCTGGAAGTAAAGTGGGATGCGTTTCTGCCGTCTGTGATCCGGGATATTGTCCAGCTGGAAGGCAGGCATACATCGGCATTTTCAAAATATGCGGCATGCAGAAGATACGGGTGAAAACAAG
The DNA here is from genome assembly GCA_964415625.1 of uncultured Clostridium sp. GTDB lineage: Bacteria > Bacillota > Clostridia > Lachnospirales > Lachnospiraceae > Schaedlerella. The sequence continues at coordinate 5,482 of CAYQBE010000051.1, read as the reverse complement.
AAAGGATTGGTATCGAATATGACATTTCAAGACATTTTTAAATCCAGTTTTCTGGAGAACGTGGACAGCGTCAGCATTGTGGATATGGTTCTGGCAATGATCCTGGCATTTGGGATCGGCCTGTTTATTTTTTTGATCTATAAGAAAACCTTTTCCGGGGTGATGTATTCCTCCAGCTTTGGTGTGACTCTGGTTGCTCTGACCATGATCACGACACTTGTTATCCTTGCGGTGACATCCAATATTGTGCTGTCCCTTGGTATGGTCGGCGCCCTGTCTATTGTGCGCTTCCGAACCGCGATCAAGGAGCCGCTGGATATTGCGTTTTTATTCTGGGCGATCGCGGAGGGAATTGTACTGGCAGCAGGCATGATACCGCTGGCGGTATTCGGCGGCGTGTTTATCGGGCTGATCCTGCTTGTGTTTGTCAATAAAAAATCTCATATAACCCCATATATTGTCGTACTCAGCTGCACAGGGCAGGAGAGTGAACGAAAGGCACTGGGTTTTCTGAAAAAGCAGGTAAGCCGCTGCATCGTAAAAAGTAAGACTGTCCAGCGGAGCATGGTAGAAGTGACTGCGGAGATCCGTATGAGGAGCGAGGATACGGAGTTTATCAATGCGCTTTCCGCAATAGATGGTGTGACGAGTGCTGTTCTGGTCAGCTATAATGGGGACTATATGGGGTAACTATACGAATGTACGGACAGTACGATATCCGTCAAAGCTCTGAAGGAATATCATGCGATTTATATATGAAAACGAACAGGGAGGATAGTGAATGTCAACACATAAACAGATCGGCAGGATCTGCTGCGGCGTACTTTTGCTGGCGCTGCTTTTGACCATTGTCTTTATGAATGCCGGGAAGCTTGGCGTACAGGCTGTATCTAATGCTATGGGATATGAGTCGAGGCTGTTTGATACATCCAAGGTACATGCCATAGATATTGAGATGGAGGACTGGGATTCATTTCTGGAAGGATGTACGGATGAAGAATATGCCTCCTGTTCCCTGGTGATCGACCAGGAAGTGTGTAAGAATGTGGCAATCCGGGCAAAGGGAAATACATCGCTTACATCTGTGGCGTCTTATGGAAATAACCGCTACAGCTTTAAAGTGGAATTTGACCATTATGACCAGTCCAATACCTATTATGGATTGGATAAGCTGTGCCTGAACAACATCATTCAGGATAATACATATATGAAGGACTATGTGACTTATCAGATGATGTCCGGCTTCGGTGTGGATTCGTCTCTTTGCAGTTATGCGTATCTTACGGTAAATGGAGAGGATTTTGGGCTGTACCTTGCTGTGGAGGGAGTGGAAGAGAGTTTTCTGGAACGGAATTATGGAAGGGATTACGGAGAACTGTATAAGCCGGACAGTATGAGCATGGGTGGCGGCAGAGGAAATGGAGCCGGGTTCGATCCGGGGATTCTGGAAGAAGCAGGGAATCAGCAAGGTGATTCGGGAAATGTTGAAGAAAAGATAAAAAATGGTATGGAGCCAGGGCAAAACGAGCTGCTTCAGGAAGAGGGAGGCCATGCAGAAAATGAAAATCATGCAGATGGATTGGTCGTAGAAAATCCAGGGAATGAATTGCCGGAAAGAAATATGGAAATAGCGGAAGGAGAGATGCCGCCGGAGGGAATGGGAACGCCGGTAGAAGGAGTGCCCACGGAAGAATTGGAAACGCCGGGAGAAAGTGTGCCTTCATTGGAGGCAGAAACATCTGGAGAAGGTATTTCATCGGAAGAGGATGATACAATAGAGAGCAATCCTTCTCAAGGGAACCTGAATGATCAGGACGGCAAAATGAATCGAGATATACCAGGAATGGAAGCGGATAAAAGAACTGCCGGGCCAGGCGGAATGGCTATGGGCAGCGACGATGTTTCTCTGATCTATACGGATGATGAGTATGGCAGCTACAGCAATATTTTTGACAATGCTAAAACGGAGATTTCAGACAGTGACAAAGACCGCCTGATTAACGCTCTAAAGAAACTGAATGAAAGGGAAAATATTGACACGGTGGTTGACATTGAGGAAGTAATCCGCTACTTTACAGTGCATAATTTTGTATGTAATTTCGACAGCTATACGGGTTCTATGATCCACAATTATTATCTGTACGAAAAGGACGGACGGCTTTCCATGATCCCATGGGACTATAACCTGGCTTTCGGCGGATTTGAATCTGGAACAGACGCAGAAGGGCTGGTGAATTACCCGATGGATTCCCCGGTTTCCGGCGGTACTGTGGAATCCCGGCCAATGCTTGCCTGGATCTTTGCGGATGAGGAATATACGGAACTGTATCATCAGTATTTTGCGGAATTTATAGAGCAGTATTTTACAAGCGGGGAATTTGAACAGATGATCGATGCGGTTTCGGAAATGATCGCGCCGTATGTAGAGAAGGATCCGACAAAATTCTGTACCTATGAGGAATTTCAGGAGGGTGTTTCCACGCTGAAAAGCTTTTGTATGCTGCGTGCGGAAAGTATCGAAGGGCAGCTGGACGGGACAATCTCTTCCACGGAGGCCGCAGTCCCGACAGTCTCAGAAGAGCGGCAGACAGAGGATACCGAAGCGGTAGAAGCTGCAAGCTTATCCATAGAAGCAATGGGATCCATGGGGAATACATTTGGCCCGGGAAATGGTTCGGGAAATGGTTCAGGAAATGATTCGGAGAAATTGATGCGGGAAGATTTTATGGGCAAGGCTGAATCAGGGGCAGAAGACAGCAGCAGAGAAAATAAATTCAGGCCGGAAGTAATTCAGGGAGGAATGGAACCGCCGGAAATGGACTTTGGCGGAGAAAACATGCCAGGAGGAATACCGGATTTTGAAAAACCACAGGATATGAATACAATGGCAAAGACAGGAGATCAGACCAATATTTCGGGGAGGACAATCGGAAAGACATGGATTTTAGCAGCGGCTTCTGTTGCTTTGCTTCTTGCAGGGATTTTCTGTGCATGCAGATATAAAAGATATTGATAATTTATATCCAAGGGCATCCCCTTAAGGCCATTCGGCTTTTTCATAAGATATATTCAAAGGAATCCTCTTAAGGCCATTTGGCCGTTTCACAAGGAGAGCAAAAAGAAGCCTGCCATATCACGAAAAAATGATAGGGCAGACTTCTTTTGTCTCATACAATTTCCATGTGAAATACTCAGCATATTGCGGCGTCTCGAAACGATCATGAATGCTTTTCATTGAGCTTCACTGCTTTCCGGAACAGCAGGAGTCCGATCACAAACAGTACGGAGATGGTAGCCACGCCGACATTCATCCTGCCGGTAAGCTGGCTCATGACAGAAACAAGGGTCGTGCCCAGGATAGCGGCGCCTTTTCCGCAGATATCATAGAGCCCGAAGTATTCTCCCGCCTTTTCTACAGGAATGATCTTCCCAAAATAGGAACGTGACAAGGCCTGCACCGTACCCTGGAACAGCCCCACCATGACCGCAAGGATCCAGAAATCCCGCTGGGTATCCAGGCCGTATGCATATAAAGCAATAAACAGGTATGCCAGAATACAGATGGTCAGGATTTTTGTGGAACCGATTTTTTTTGCAAGGCGGTTCATAAGCAGGACCGAAGGAAACGCGACAATCTGTGTCAGCAGAAGCGCCAGGAGCAGTCCCGTACTGTCAAGTCCCAGAGCCTGCCCGTAGGCGGTTGCCATATCAATGATCGTATAGACACCATCAATATAGAAGAAAAACGCAAGCAGGAAAAGAAAGATATGCTTTTCCTGTTTGATGTCCGCAAAGGTTTTTCCAAGCCTTCTAAAGCTGTTGCGGATCACATGCTCCGTAGATTCGATATAGTATTTCTGCTTATATGAAATAAGAAGCGGAACTGCGGAGGCCAGCCACCATGCCGCTGTGATGAAAAAGGCAATGGCCATGGAGGACTGCATGCTAAGCCCCAGGGAGCCTCCGCCTAATACCACTCCGAGGCTAGCCACAAAGGGGATGCAGCTTCCGATATAACCCCATGCGAAGCCCTGGGAAGAAACGGTGTCCATCCGTTCCGGCTCGGTCACGTCTGTGAGCATGGCATCATAGAAAACAAGGCTGGCAGAGTAGCCGGTCTTTGCCAGGATGAACACGCCCAGGAACCAGATCCAGGAAGACAAAAATCCCAGGGTAACACAGCCCGCCACGCCAATGAAGAGAACGACCTTGAATATCCGCTTTTTAAAGTCCTTCGTATCGGCTACGGCTCCCAAAGTCGGTCCCATCAGAGCCACCAGCAGGGTACAGATGGAGGATGCATATCCCCAATAGGCAAGATAATTTACATCCGAGATACCGGCATTTTCTGCAAGATAGTTAAAATAAATCGGAAAAATTGTGGATACCAGCATTGTAAATGCGGAGTTGCCCACATCATACAATACCCATTTCTTTTCCAGCGTGGTCATTTTAAAATTCATGATGTTCATCCTTTACTGTTTTTTTAATTCATAGGGGCAGGTCCTGCCAGCGCTCACCAGGTCCAAAGGTTTCATGAAATCTGGATGGAAGCTCCGTTCCATCGGAAAGCAGCTTCTGATATTTTATGATCAGGCCGACTGCCAGCGGTACAGCGCCTTTATAAAGCTTTTTCAGCAGCTGGCAGTAATCCTTGCAGGCCGGATTGGGCGTTTCACTCATGACCATGCCGTGTTTGGACTCATATTGTCCGGCCAGCTTCATAGCTCCGAATAAAAACCGGCGTTTGCCGGGATTCGGCGCAAGCAGCAGCTTATGGACCAGGATCATGGAGGACAGAGATTTTTTCACTTCCTTTGCCGAAACCTCTTCAAAAAACGGAGCGATCACCTCCGCATTTTTCATCGTAGGATGAATATGGTTGGTTCCAAGATAGGAAACAGGATCAATGTGATCCTCCGTCAGGAGCAGCCTGTCAAATTCCATCTCAATCTCGGAGTGGCTGATCCCGCTGACCTGTATCATTTTTTCTACATATTTATGGCATTCACTGTCCAGTGCGAAATGACAGATGAATCCGTAGATATAGGCGCGCGCGGCCTCCTGGTCCAGAGAGCGCTTAATGACCTGCGCAGCCTGAAAAAAGAAAGCATCCGCCGGCTGATCGTGCAGCTCATATCCTGTCGTATTCACATGGTTTGTCATAAACACTCTGTAATAGAATAAAATGTCGGGACCATGCAGTCCTATATCATATAATTCCCGTTTACTTTCGATGGTTTTCTGGAAATGCTTCGGGAGGGTGTCGATCACGTCCTTTCCAAATTTATAGTGTGCATATGTTGTCGGCATAATATACACTCCTTTCAGTTGGCAGTTTGCGTCTGTGTGAACACGGAACAGAGGTGGTATATCGGATCTGTTTCGCAGCACTCACAGATATAAGATTTCTATTTACTATCTTACCACAAACCGACGAGAATATAAAACATTTCTTAAAAGAACATTTATAGAGAATAAA
>CAYQBE010000050.1:19309-32141 GCA_964415625.1 uncultured Clostridium sp. | reverse complement strand
AGGATACCACATCTTTCGGGTTCATTCCCCGGAACTCATCAACCGTCTTTACCAGAATATGCGCCAGAATGATCTTATTTCCCAGCAGGCGTTTTGCCTTATCATCATACTGTGCGTCCTGGTCTGTTGCGCTGACCGCATTTTTTATCTCCGTATCCATCAGCCATAAACCTCCTTTTCGCATGGTAGGAAACGCAAAAGCCATTCCCAAAAGGTATATGACCTCAATGCCATTATATCCTGAAAGCCCGGCTAAATCAATCAGATTTTTTGAAAGCCAGTCCGGACACAGTTGGAATTTCATTGATTTTGTGATGATTGCGGCGTTTTCTCCCCTCACTGCCATATCCGACTCCGGCGCTTTTTTCTTCCAGCCTGCGCTTTGGGTTTAGTGATCAATGACTTCTTTATCCGGAAACCTCCTGATTATCGCCTTTACCGCTTCCTCCAATGTCTGAATGCCCTCATTTTCTTTGATTCATTCCTCTGCACTTTCATCCCCTGTTTTTGTAACTTTTGAGTATTTAAAAGGTTTTCCGGCTTTTACAGCATCCAACCGTACAAGTGGAAATTTTTTATAACGGGCTTTTATAACGGATATTCAGCAACGCTTCCTGCCATTGCATTTTAAGGGATATTACAGTATGATTGAAGGGTAACGATTCTTTTGGAGTTACAGGGCACGCCTGGTTAATGTGCGTCCTGTAACCTTTTGGAAGTAATGGAGGTGCAGTATGAAAACGAAAGCCGAATTGCTGCCTGAATGCCCGGTAGCTACAACCGTTCAGCTCATCGGAAGTAAATGGAAGCTATTGATCATCCGCAATCTGCGGACACGGCCGTGGCGTTTTAATGAATTGCAGAAAAATCTGGAGGGTATCAGCCAGAAGGTTCTGACGGACAGCCTGCGGTCTATGGAGGCTGACGGACTGATCACCCGCACTGTGTATGCAGAGGTTCCGCCAAGAGTGGAATATTCCCTTTCCGAATTGGGAGAAACGATGCGCCCGATTCTTGACGCTATGGAAGAGTGGGGAAATTCCTATAAATCGATGATAGATTCTTGATTTTCCCTGAAAAGGATTCAATCACTGAAAGATACGAAAGGAAAAGACATCTGACAATATCTGATATCGTCAAATGCCTTTCCAAACTGGTCACGCATACCACAGCGCATGATTTGTCGTGGACACCGCATCCGCGCCGGCGGACAGCGCCGTGATGACATGTTTTTTTTCGGACAGCAGGCCGCCGGATATCACCGGGATCTTCACGGCACTTTTGACCTGCCTGATGATATCCGGCATGATGCCGGGCATGATCTCTATGGCGCTGGGCATGGACAGTTCCACCTGCTTTTCCAGGGAATTCAGCGCGATCGAGTCCACCAGGAAGGTCCGCTGTATCGCGATAAATCCCTGCTTCTGCGCTTCCTTGACAAGATTCGGCTTTGTGCTGACGATCCCGTCCGCACCGGCATTTCTCAGGATAAACTCCACGGATACGTCCCGGATCGCCATACCGGTCACAAAGTCCATGTGTACGATCGCGATTTTTCCATGAGACTTCACCTGCCTGACGATTTCCGTGATATTGCAGATGGAACCATATAAAATAAATATGATCTTGCATTGTGTTTTAAAACATTCCCGCAGGTCCTCCTCACTTCTGACTGCAGCGATCATCGGAAAGTCCGCGAGTATTTCAGATAGCTTCATACTAATCTCCCTCCTTATCATATGCTCCGCCTTCCTGCTCTAAGTTGTCATAATTCCTTCAAAACCTCTGCCATCTCATGCAGTCCTTCGAATACCGCATCCGGCTTTACATCGGATTTTTCTATGTCTTCCGGGCGGGTCTCCCCGGACAGGACCAGGATCCCGTTGGCCCCGTTATTGACGCCGGTTTTTACATCGGTGTAGATCCGGTCTCCCACAAAGCTGATGTACTCCCGCGGGATCTTTGTCTTTTCCAGGATCATATCGACGGTTTCCCTGAACGGCTTTCCCAGGTAATGAGGATGCTTTCCGGTGGACAATTCGATGGCCGCGCAGATGGAGCCGCAGTCCGGAATGAAGCCTGTTTCTGTAGGACAGTTGATATCCAGGTGAGTAGAAATAAACTCTGCACCGCTGCGGATCAGGGTACATGCGGTAGTCAGTTTATCATAATCCAGTGTTTTGTCAAATCCAACGACAACGATGTCCGCGTCCTCCCTGACCAGCCGGATCCCGTATTCCCGAAAATGCTGTTCCAGGGCGCGCGTGCCGAGCAGATAAACTGTTTTTCCCGGGAAATTTTTCAGCAGGTAGATCGCGGTAACGTCCCCCGAAGTCATGATCTCCTCTTTCGTTATGGAACATCCCATTTTCGCAAGCTTACGTATGTAATTATCCGCAGAATCCGAGGAATTATTTGTAAAAAATATGAACTTCTTTCCTAATCTGGACACCTCGGATAAAAACTCCAGGGACCCTTTCAGAAGCTGGCTGCCGAGATAGAATGTTCCGTCCATATCCAGCACAAACAGCCGGGTCCTTTCAAGCAACTGTTTTTTGTTCATCATACTTTTTGACTCCTTTGCGCATAACTTTTCTAAAACAAACAGAGCGAACAGGTCTGATCCCATTCGCTCTGTTTCCGGATACTGTCTGGATAAAAAAAAGCAATCCAAAAGTCCCTTGTCATGGGATTCGGACTACTCTTAACACTCTTGTCTCAATAGTTAATATACAACGTATCACCCGCGATGTCAATATGAAAATATGAAATTGCCGGGGTTACTATTCACGGCGTCTTGCCGCAATATGAATAAAAAAGCAAAGATTTTTTCTTTTTCGTTATGCAGAATATCTAAAAATCTGAAAATTTGTGGTTGACATACTTTGGAAAAACTGCTATATTGATAACACCTAGAGAAAATATAGAGAAAGGTAACTCAACGAGATGAGTTTGCCTTTCTCTATATTTTTTATGCGGATTTGATCCGCCGGTACCAGTTTTTATGCTGAATACCGGATAAATCTGCCGCCTGGTATCATCTGACGCGCACAGCCGCGTGAAGAAATATTACATTCAAGAAGAGGAGGAAAAAACATGCGTATTTTTCAAATTTCAGATTTTCATTTACGGGGCGACGGCAAGCTTTCGTTTCAAAAGGCAGACACGATCACAGCCATGAACCGGACGGTGGAATATTTTCTAAAATTAAAGGAGTATGAGCTGCCGGAATTTTTTGTCGTGACCGGGGATCTGTCGGAAGGCGGTACGAGGGAAGGATATGAGATCGTGCGTGAGGGTCTGCGGAGGCTCCCCCGCCCCTGCTACATCGTTCCGGGCAACCATGATAAGCGTGATTTTTATCTGGAGATGTTTGATTCCGAAACGCCTGTCATGGCGGATATCAAGCCTTACATATGCTATACCATCGACGATCAGCCGATCCGTGTGATCGTCATCGATACCAGTATTCCAGGCTGCCATTACGGCGGATTGACGGATGAAGTGGCGGAGTGGCTGGAGAAGAAGATCGTGGAATATCCGGATAAGCCGACCCTGGTGTTTACGCATCATCCGCCGTTTGTGACCGGGCTTCCGGCCATGGATGAGGGCTTCGGGCAGGCGGACCGGCTTGCGGAGATCTTAAGGCTCCACCGCAATGTACGGCTGTGCTGCGGCCATATGCATACCGGGATCTTTACACAGTGGCAGGGGATTCCCGCTGTAACCTGTCCCCCTGTTGCCATGCAGATGGAAGTGGATTTCCGGGCAAAGACCGGACCGGATGTGACCCTGGAAGAAGCCGCTGACAATTTCAAAGGGGGCGGAGACCGTTTCTTTTTGGGAAATCCTGCGTATCTGATCCACGATCTGCAGGACGGACAGATCAACACACACTATATGATCATCCCGGCAGGCGCGGACTATTCCGGACCGTGGCCGTTCAAATACTATGAGGGTGAAGAAGACTAAATGGGGGGAAATGAATTATGGATAAAAATTTTAAAAAGACAGCTGCGATCACACTTTTTGAAAGCGCGGTACAATGGTATTGCTTCCTGCTCTATGGTACGGCGGCAGGAACGGTGTTTGGCAAAGTATTTTTCTCGATCAGCGGCAATGAGGTCACCGCGCTGATCCTATCCTATATGTCGTTCGCCATCGGCTATATTGCCGGCCCCTTCGGCGCGGTATTTTTCGGACACATCGGGGACAAAAAGGGGCGGAAATTTACCATGTATACTTCGCTGCTGATGATGGGGATCTCTACCTCCGTGATTGGCCTGCTCCCGCCGGCGGAATCGGCGGGGATCATCGTCGTATTTATCCTGCAGGCGATGCGGCTGTTCCAGTGCTTCGGCCGGGGCGGCACCTGGGGCGGCGGGATCCTGATGGCCTATGAAAATGTGCCGGAATCCAGGCGGAATTTCATTTCCTGTATTCCCCAGATCGGGCTTCCCATCGGCTTCGGCCTGTCATCTATTTTGATCGCGCTGCCGAACTATTTTCTGGATGAGAGCATCTTCTTTACCTGGGGATGGAGGATCCCGTTCCTGGCGGCAATCGTGCTGACGCTCATTGCGGTCCGGCTGAAAGGTGATATGATGGAGACTGCCGATTTTAAGGCGGCGCAGGCAAGGCTGGAGCAGCAGGAGGCGGAAGGCAAAAAGGCAAAGGTAGGCTTTATCCCCATGGTAAAGAATTACTGGCCGACGCTTCTTCTGGGCAGCGGCACCCGATGGGTTGACGGAACATTTTACAATATTTTTATCGTATGGATCCTGTCCTACTGTACGGGATGGCTCGGGATGCCGCTGATCCAGACCTATATCATCACGATCATTGCCTGTATCTTCAAGATCCCGTTTACGCTTTTCGGCGGCTGGTGCGCCCAAAAGCTGGGAAATACCAAAACCTTCGTGATCGGGGCGGCATCGTCCGCCGTCCTGAGTATCCCTACCCTGAAGGTCATCGAGATCAGCGGCGGCAACCTCTGGATCACGATCATTGGGGTGGTGCTTGGATGGAGCATCGCCTACAACCTGATCTGGGCGTGTATCGGCTCCCTCTGGTCCTCCTATTTTGAGACCGAGGTGCGCTACTCGGGGATTTCCTTCGTGTACCATGTCCCCAGCTTTCTGGTGGCCGGCATGGTGCCGACAATCTGCACGCTGCTGATCAATTATGGAAACGGAGATACGATCTATGTGGGGATCTATTCTACGGTCGTTGCGCTGATCAGTCTGGTCTGTGCGGTGGTGCTTAAGAAGAGGTTTGAGAAGGAGAAGTGAGCCTTTTTTGATAAATGAGGACATACCGTTTTTGATCACTTCCTCACTCCGCTTCCCCCTCTTCCTCAAGAGGATACTTCTCCGCCGCGGCCTTCCTGGCCGCGGTCTGATCCTTTGCGTTTTTCAGATCCACCGCGTAGACCTCTTCATAGCCAAGCCCCACCGAAATATCCTGCATTTCCTTCAAAAGTCTGTCAAATTCATCGGAGGACGCGAAGATCATTTTCCAGGACGTATCGATCACCGTAGATTTGCAGCGCTCCCGCATGGTGGTGATATTGGCGTCCTCCGCAGGCGTCGAATAATTTGCCCCGGGCGCGGTCAGTATCATTCCGTGCTGCTCCAGGTATTCCATGGCGGTATCCGCCCCCATCTGCTCCGACCAGTCCTCGTCCAGGGCGGCCCGGTTCGCCTCAACAGTGGATTTCCAGCGCAGATAATCATAAGGCGCTCCGGTATTTGGGTCGGTCTCCTGCAGGTTGATGGTTCGGAAATTCAGCGCAGAGACTCCGTTTCCCCAGGTTCCCCCGCCGTACTCTTCGGGAACCGGCTCCTGATTGTTGGGCAGCGCCCGGTTTCCAAAATCCGTCAGCACCGGCTCTCCGTCCTCTCCCAGTTCCCAGGTCAAGCCCCGGGGGCCTGCCGCCCCGTTTGCCTGGCCGTTCAGTTCAAATCCCTCGGGAGAATAGAGCCAGTCTATAAAATCCGCAAGCCTTTCGGGATCCTCCGCGCCGGAGCCGATGGCAATGATGCTCGTGGAATCCCCTTCCGGCCAGCATCCGAATGAAAAAATCTGCATGTCCTTTACCGGCGCCAGCTTGAATCCACGGCCTGCCGTTTTATTTTCCACATTGTTGAACATGCTCTGGCCGACCCAGGGCCAGGGGCTGTAGAGCACCTTTCCGGTCTGGTATTTTTCCAGCCAGCTGTCAAAATTCTGGGACGCGGAATCCGGATCCACCAGCCCCCGCGCATTTGCCTCATTGAAAAACCGCAGCGCCTTTATATAGAAGGAGTCCGGATCCAGAATGTCCTGATAATCGGTGCCGTCAGCCCTGGAGAGGACGAATCCCAGCTCATCATAACCGTACATGCAGGCGATCTGCTTTGCGTTATTCATCATATTGTAATCCCAGTCCTTAAACAGGGAAATGGCATAGATATCCTCGCTGCCCTCTTCCCTGGCCAGCGTCTGCATCTGCTCCAGCACATCCAGGAAATCCTCCAGGCTCCCCATCTCCGGATAGCCCAATTCCCGGTAATATTCCCAGCGGATATAGGGCCCGAACGTGGGATCTGAGCCTTCCGACGGCTGCTCTGCCGACAGGGAAGAGATCGAACTGGGGAAACCGTAGATCCCCTCCGATCCTGTCAGGGCATTGGTCCGCTCTACCGCATTTCCATATTGCTTCATCAGTTCCTTGTCCCGAACCAGCTCCGTGCAGTCTATGACCAGGCCCAGATCCACCAGCTCATTGAACTTTCCGTTTGCGGTATTGACCAGGATCAGGTCGCCGAGACTGCCGGTCGCCGAGCGGGACTCGAACAGCGTATCCCCTCCTCCGGTCACGTTCGGCGCAATGATATTCAGCTCCATATTGAAACGGTCTCTGACCTCTTTGGCAAACCAGCCGCTCTGGATCCCCTGGTAATTGGCAAACTCGTCGTATACGTCTACCGTGATGAAATCCTTATATTCTTTTGTCCCGGAATCTGTTTCTTTGGATTGGGAAATCCCCCCCTGCCGCATCCTGCCGCCAGAGATGCCGTTAACAGGATACAGGATATTTCCCGGATCAATTTCTTTTTCATAAATGTGGCTCTCCTTTTGTATTGTTTTTTCATACGATACTTTACACTATCTTTCCTTAGTTACAGTATACAACAGTCAGCAGCAGAAAGACAATTTGAAATTGCGGCGCAGGCAAATGATGTGTAATTTTGTACGTAGTTCTGTGTGTTTTTTTCCTGTAGCTGAATCTCCGGCAGAGAAACTATAATAATAAGGAACTGAAAGAAAGGAGCTTCTCATGATGAAAACCTGGCGATTGAACCCTCTTATTGACTTTACTAATACAATCTGCAATTATGTGGTGCTGAACATGGTGTTTCTGATCACATGCCTTCCCGTATTTACAATCGGGGCAGCAGCAGCCGCGCTGGATTATGTCTCGCTCAAGGAAGCAAGGGGGGAATACGGCTATCTCGTGCGTACTTATCTCCGGGAATTGAAACGCAGCTTCAAGACCGGGACCGCCGCTTTCCTGATCCTGTTCCCGGTCGGCGGAATCCTGGTGTTTAACCTGCTCTTCTGGCCTGCCCAGGGGAATCCTTTTTCCTTTGCGGTGACGGGCATTTTGATCCTGATCTCCATCGTATGGCTGGTCATTTTTCATTACACCTTCGCGCTCATCGGACGGTTCGTAAATACGCCGCTTCATTCCATCAAAAATGCGTTCGGGCTTGCGCTCCGCAATCTGAAGGGTACGCTGCTCCTGCTGGTCATTGATGTATGCGCGGCCTGCTTCTGCCTGTTCCTTCCGCTGTCAAAGGTGATCATGGCCATGTGCGGATTCGGGTTTGTGTTTCTCGCATACTGCCGATGCCGGATCTTCCGGAAAATATTTACACCCTACGAAGAACAGGACAGGGGTTCTAAAAAGCAGAGCATTCTGCGGGAACACGCCGACATGATGACCGGGACTTCACAATATTGAGTCTGGCTGCAAATGTTTCCAGCTGTGCGGTTGCAAATGTTTTATAATAGAAAGGATGAAAGCCCATGAAATTCGGATATTTTGATGACGCTAAAAAAGAATATGTGATCACCACGCCGGAGACGCCGCTCCCGTGGATCAATTACCTGGGGAATGAGGATTTTTTCTCTCTGATCTCCAACACCTGCGGCGGCTACAGCTTTTATAAGGATGCAAAGCTCCTCCGCCTGACCCGCTACCGCTACAATAACGTACCGGCGGACACCAACGGCCGGTATTATTTTATCAACCACAACGGCACGGTCTGGGCTCCCGGCTGGCAGCCAGTGAAAACACCCTTGGACGCCTATGAATGCCGCCACGGCCTTGGATACAGCCGGTTCCTTTCCTCCAAAAACGGAATCCACGCCGAGCTCACCGCATTTGTCCCGCTTGGGGAGGCCTGCGAGGTCAACCGTCTCATCCTGCGCAATGACACGGAGCAGGAGCAGACACTGTCTCTCAGCTCCTATGTGGAATTTTGTTTCTGGAACGCGGTCGATGATTCTACGAACTTCCAGCGGAACTTAAGCCTGGGTGAGGTAGAGGTCATCGGCTCCGCCATTTACCATAAGACGGAATATCGGGAGCGCAGGAACCATTACGCATATTATACGGTCAATGCGGAGATTGACGGTTTCGATACGGACCGGGATGCATTTCTCGGGGGCATATACGGCAGCATCGAAAATCCGAAAGCCGTCCGGGAATCTGCCTCCTACCGGTCTGTGGCCAGCGGCGGCGCCGTGATCGGCTCCCACCACCTGACCGTCACATTGGCGCCGGGCGAAAAGAAGAGCCTGATCTTCCTGCTGGGGTATGCGGAGAATCCGGCGGATGAAAAATGGGAGGCGCCGGATGTGATCAACAAGGCTCCCGCGCGGAATACCATTTCCCGGCTGAATGACGACGAAAAGATCGATCGCGCGCTGCAGGCCCTGGCGGATTACTGGAACGGCCTGCTGTCCCGTTTTACCCTGGAATGCGGGGATGAAAAGCTGAGCCGCATGGTCAATATCTGGAACCAGTACCAGTGTATGGTCACATTTAACATGTCCCGGTCGGCCTCCTACTTTGAGTCCGGAACCGGGCGGGGGATGGGCTTCCGGGATTCCTGCCAGGATCTGCTGGGCTTCGTGCACCTGATCCCGGACCGGGCAAGGCAGCGCATCCTGGACATCGCCGCCACCCAATTTGAGGACGGGAGCGCTTATCACCAGTACCAGCCTCTGACCAAAAAAGGAAACGCGGATATCGGAAGCGGCTTTAACGACGACCCGCTCTGGCTGATCGCCGGGACTGCCGCCTATATCAAGGAAACCGGGGATATGAGCATCCTCGATGAGCAGGTGGATTTCAACAACGATCCTTCCAAAGCCCGGCCCCTTCTGGAGCATTTGAAGAGGTCCTTCGACTACACCCTGACCCATCTCGGGCCTCACGGGCTGCCGCTGATCGGACGTGCGGACTGGAACGACTGCCTGAACCTGAACTGCTTTTCCACCGAACCGGGCGAGTCCTTCCAGACCTTCGGCCCATCGGAGGGGCCTGTGGCAGAATCCGTATTTATTGCGGGAATGTTTGTCAAATACGGGCGGGAATACGCACAGATCCACCGTCTTCTGGGAAATGAATCCGAAGCCCGCCGCGCTGAAGATGCGGTATCCGCCATGTACCGGACGATCCTGGACGCAGGCTGGGACGGGGAATGGTTCCTGCGCGCTTATGACGCAAACGGTGACAGGGTCGGATCGGCTGCCTGCGAAGAGGGAAAAATCTACATCGAACCCCAGGGCTTCTGTGTGCTGGCTGATGTGGGAATCCAGGAGGGCCATGCTGAAAAGGCGTTGGATTCTGTAAAAAATATGCTGGATACCAGGTACGGCATCGTGCTCCAGCAGCCGCCTTACAGCCATTATTATGTGAATCTCGGTGAGATTTCCTCCTATCCGCCGGGATACAAGGAAAACGCGGGGATCTTCTGCCACAATAATCCCTGGGTGTCTATTGCGGAAACCCGTATCGGCCGGGGTTCCCGTGCATTTGAGATCTATAAAAAGACCTGCCCGGCCTACATTGAGGATATCAGTGAGATCCACCGCACCGAGCCTTATGTGTATTCCCAGATGGTGGCAGGGAAGGACGCCCCGAAGCACGGAGAGGCGAAAAACAGCTGGCTCACCGGAACCGCAGCCTGGACCTTTGTCAATGTGTCTCAGTATATCCTGGGGATCCGGCCCGAGTTTGACGGGCTCCATGTGGATCCGTGCATTCCCGCGGAGATGGAATCGCTCCGGATCAGACGTCATTACCGGGGGGCGGATTTTGAGATTGAGATCCAGAACCCGGAACATGTGGAAAAGGGTGTGAAACGGATGGAAGTGGACGGCGTGGAAACAGAGAGCCTGAGCCTTCGGCCGGATGGAGAGAAGAAGGAATACCGGGTGACGGTGGTGATGGGGTGAAATAAAATATAAAGCCTCTAACAATTTTCTATTTTTTTGTAGATTTTTCCCCCCATATTCCTGTACAATAGTAAAAAGAACCCAGCCGGTTACAACTTACTAGGAGGTATATTTTTATGAGCAACCCTTACGAAACTCTGTTTACGCCGTTTCAGATCGGCAATTGCGAGATCCGCAACCGGATCGTGATCCCCGCCATGGAGGGCACCAACATCATCGAGAATATGTTTGCCCCGAAGTGCAACAAAAAGGCACACGATTACTATATCGAGCGTGCCAAAAACAACGTGGGGCTTTTTATTCCCGGAATGATCCCGGTGTATTCCATGATGATGGGAAAATGGCTGCACAAAAATCCGACCGTCTTTCTGCAGGCCGACCCGCTGATCCGGGAGATCCACCACAACGGGGCAAAGATCTTTTTCCAGCTGGGAGCCGGCTTTGCCGGACGGAACTACACGCTTCCGGCGCAGATGCTCAAGGTCGCGGAAAACCCGGCACTGAAAAAGCTGACCAATCCGCTTCTGCATCTCAACGAAATGATGGTCGCGCCGGACGACGGGCTCCCCATGGTCTGGGCACCCCAGTTTTCCACCCGTGCCCTCACCGTGAAGGAGATTCAGGCCTACATTGAAGGCTATGCAAAATCCGCAAAGCTCTGTAAAGAAATCGGAGTGGACGGGGTGGAGGTTCATGCGGTTCACGAAGGTTATCTGATGGACCAGTTCACACTGCCTTACATGAACCACCGGACAGACCAGTACGGCGGCTCCTTCGAAAACCGTTACCGCTTTGCAGTTGAAGTCGTGAAAGCAATTAAAAAGGAATGCGGGAAAGATTATCCTGTCATGCTCCGCTACAGCGTGACCTCGAAAGCGATCGGCTTTAAGGTCGGAGCCGTTCCAGGTGAGGAATTTACGGAGATCGGAAGGGATCTGGAGGAGAGTGAAAAGGCGGCGAAATATCTGCAGGATGCGGGATATGATGCCCTCAACTGCGACAATGGCACCTATGATTCCTGGTACTGGGCGCACCCGCCGGTGTATATGCCGCTCAACTGCAATTTACACGAAGCGGAGCATATCTCCCAGTTCGTGGATATTCCGGTCATCGTCGCCGGAAGGATGCAGCCTGATGCCGCGGAAAAATCCATACGGGAAGGGAAGATCGACGCCGTGGCCATCGGACGCCAATTGCTCTGCGACGGCAAATACATTACCAAACTGAAAGAAGGAAGAGAAGAGGACATCCGCCCATGCATTTCCTGCCATAACGCCTGCCTTCCGGTGGCCTATTATAAAAATTCCGGAGCCGTCATGGATATGGCCGACGCCGCGACGCAGGGACACTGCGCCCTGAATCCAAGGGCATTTGAGGAGAAAAAATACAAACTTGCTAAAGTAAAATTCCCGAAGAAGATCGCGGTCATCGGCGGCGGGATCGCCGGGATCCAGGCTGCCATCCTCCTGTCCGAACGAGGGCATCAGGTGGATCTCTATGAAAAGACCGCTGCCCTGGGCGGTGTATTTATCGCTGCCGCTGCTCCCTCCTTCAAGGAAAAGGACAAGGATCTGCTGGCATGGTACCGCAGACAGTTGGAGAAATCTGCAGTTTCGGTTCATCTGAATACGGAGGTCCGCAGCCTGAAAGAGCTTTCCGCGGATGAGTATGTCATTGCGATCGGAGCCACGCCGCGGAAGCTTCCGGTACCCGGGTTTGAAAAGGGGATCGAGGCCATCGAGTATCTGAACGGGACCAAGGAGCCCGGCCAGAGGGTTGCCGTGATCGGCGGCGGGCTGACCGGATGTGAGATTGCTTACGACCTGGCGTTAAAGGGCAAAGAGCCGATGATCGTGGAAATGACGGACGACCTGGTAAAGGCAGTCGGCATCTGCGCCGCCAATTCCGAGTGCCTCCGTGACCTGGTGCGTTTCCACAAGATTCCGGTCTATCTCGAAAGCACTTTGAAGGAGATCCGGGACGGAAGCATTCTGATCTCTACGGCAGAGGGAACTCGGGAGATTGCTTGTGATTCGGTGATCCTTTCCGTGGGATACATGCCGAACCAGACCCTGTACCGACCGAAGGCTGATGCCAAAAAGGGCGGAAAAGCAGATGGAGACACGCATATCCATATTCTGGGGGATGCCCAGGCAGTGAGGAATCTCAAGAAGGCAATCTGGGGAGCTTATGATCTGGGGGTTCGTTTGTAGAAAGAAGGAAGCGTTAAGAATAGCCGCAATATAGAAAAAACAGCCTGCAGCCTGTACATGGTTACAATTCACGGCCTGACCGGCCGCGAATTGTAACGCATCCGGCC
>CAYQBE010000050.1:0-19299 GCA_964415625.1 uncultured Clostridium sp. | reverse complement strand
CGAGGGGCTGGATGTCTGAAACCACAGCTTTACTAGCTGGATACCTTGCAGCAAGGTGCAAGGCATCTTGAATAGTAACTGTAAAGGTTGTTTTTTCTATTGTCACAAAATTTTCACTTGTATTCTCCCGAGACAATATGCTAGAATAAAGTAAAGCATATTTTCTTTAAGTTCATTTATATCGGAGCATCTGTTTCCGGTATATCTATGACAGATCAACACAAGGGATTTCATTCCCTGTCCTTTCAGAAAATTCGTGCTTTTATCCAGATAAGCAGGAGTTCTTCTGAACAGGAATCGGAAAATCTCCTGAAAAAAACAGAATAAGGAGGTTTTCTATGGCGCAGACGAACAAAGAAACCAGCACAATCTACTGGCATCCCGCATTTTACGCGGGTATTCAGATTGAACTGCTGGACGACGCGGATAATTTGGAATTTGAGAGTGAGCATCTGCTGAGCAAAAAGCCCATGCAGATCGATATCCTGATCATCAAAAAAGAAAGCGACCGGCCTGTAAAAAAGAACATCGGGAGATTTTTCCGAAAAAGAAATATACTGGAATATAAATCTCCGGACGATTCCCTCTCCGTTGACGATTTTTATAAAGTATACGGATATACCTGCTTTTACAAATCGGACACGGCCGCTGTAAATGAGATTCCCTTGGAGGATCTCACGATCACCCTTGTATCGGAGGGATATCCTCGGGAACTGATTCGGCATCTGCGGGAGATAAGAGGTTATGAGGTAGCGAATACAGAGGACGGGATCTACTCTGTTACAGGTGACAAGATCCCAATCCAGATCCTTGTCACCAGACAGTTATCCAAGAAAGAGAATCTATGGCTGAGAAGTCTCACCAATAAACTGGATACGCGTGAGAATGCGAAGCTGCTGGTTGAAGACTATGTGGAGCATAAGAAAAATAATCTGCACAAGGCAGTCATAGAGACGATCATGCGTGCAAATAAAAAATTATTTGAGGAGGTAAATGGTATGAGCGATATTTTTATGGAAATCGTACAGGAGAAATTTGACAGGAAGCTGAAAGAAGAAGTAGATAAGCAAGTGGCTATAGAAGTGGATAAACAGTTAGCTAAGGAATTAGATAAGCAGTTAGCTAAGGAATTAGATAAGCAGTTAGCTAAGGAAACAAAAGAACTGAAAGAAATGAAAGAAGAAATGAAAAAAGCGCGGATAACAGATCGCATCACCATGATCTGGAAAAAATGTGCCAAAGATAAATCTCTTACAGTGATTGCCAATGAGATGGAGACCGAACCTGAGGAAGTTCTCCCGATCTACAATCTCATTATCGAAAATCCCGGAAAAACAGTGGATGAAATTTATACACTATTCGCTGGATTATGATAATCAGAAAATCGGCTGATTCCAACAGCCTTATCCATCCGGCAAAGGCACGATTTAATATACTTCGCCCGATGGATGAGGCTGTCTTGCTCCATCACTGTATTGACCGGATGCCGTGCAGCAAGTGCACGACACCGTGTGAACAGTAACGTCTTACGGCAGATTGATCTGGCGCTCTATGCCATTTCCACCCGGATCTCCTTCAATGAGCTTCCCACACGAACCTTCATCCCCTCGGAATATCCCTCAACCTCAACTCTTACCGTCTTGCTCTCTCCCGGCTCCAAATACACCTTTTCAAAGCCTTTCAGCTGCTGTACCGCCTCATCTTTCTTTCGGCTTTTCGGGGCAAGGTAGATCTGCACGGTCTCTTTGCCCGCCATATTTCCTGTATTGGTCACCCGGCAGTCTGCATAGACTTTTCCGTCCTCCTCTATGAGCCCTGCCGTCTCATATGCAAATGACGTATAGGACAGGCCGTGCCCAAAACAAAATTCCGGTTCGATCCCGCGGGCGTCCAGATAACGGTAGCCCACAAAAATCCCTTCCGCATAATCTACGCTTTCGGTTTCGGCAAATTGTCCCCAGGCATGAGCCGAGCAGTCGGTATGGGTTTTGTAAAAGCTCTCCGGCAGCTTCCCGGATGGATTGATCCTGCCAAACAGAACCTCCGCCAACGCCCTGCCGCCTTCCATTCCCGCGTACCAGCTCCAGACCAGGCTGTCCGCGCAGTCGATCCAGCTGCCCATCTCCACCGGGCTGCCTCCCACCAAGACGACGACCGTATTGGGATTTGCCTGGAGAAGTTCCTGGATCAAAACGTCCTGACCGTAGGGCAGCTTCATATCCGCACGGTCATTTCCTTCACAGTCATACTCATGGTTCAGGCCTCCCACGAAAATCACCCGGTCAAATTCCTTCGCCTTCCGGACAGCCTCCTCCCGAAGCTGCCTGCGGTACTGTGCAAACGATGCCGCGTCATTTTTGGCCGCATCCTGCGCACAGTTTCCATGCGCTGTCTCTACGGCCGCGTCCTGCGCACAGTTTTCCTTCGCTGTCTCTACGGCCGCGTCCTGCACGCTGTTTCCCGGCTCCGCCTCTCCAACCGCATCTCGTCCAGATTCCCGCAAGTCATCTCCACCGCTCGTTTTTCCGACCCCGCCGCCTCCGTTTTCCAGGCTGGTTTCCTGCCAGTTGGTCTCCGTCCCTTCTTCCTTCGGTTCCTGGCAGTACCCCTTCACATAAGTGACCTTCGCATTGCCGCCCAGCAGCATCTTGATCCCCATCAGCGGCGTGATCTCATACAATGCCTTGATCTCAGCGCTCCCGCCTCCGGGCGCATGCTGCAGATCCGCATTTTCCCCGATGACCAGAACTTCCTTTGTGTCCTCCGGAGAAAGGGGCAGGATGCCCGCATCATTTTTTAGAAGCACTACAGATTCCCTTGCAGCGTCCAGTGCCGCCTGTCTGTGCTCCGGCGTATTGTAAGCGCCGCTCTTCCGCGCTCCCCCCAGCATATGCAGCCGCATCATCAGCATCAGGATGCGCACCACTTTTTCATCCACAGCCTTCGCCAGGATCCTGCGCTCTTCCTCATCCATTGATTTCTCCTGCGTCTGACTGTATTCCTCTGCGTTCTTCGCCAGGATCCTGTGTTCTTCCTCATCCACTGTTTTTTCTGGCATCCGGCGCTCTTCCTCCACAGTTTCTTCCAGCATAAGCCCGCCATCCGCATCCGCAGCAGTTACAGGTTCCTCCCCCTCCCCAATCAGTTTCCGCAGCGGCTCCGCCATAAAATACTGGTCAAAGTCACTGGTCACGGACATCTCGATGTCCAGCTGGGACTTTGCTGCCTCCGCCGTATCATGCACCCCGCCCCAGTCGGAGATGACCACGCCGTCATAGCCCCATTCCTTCCGCAGCACCTGGTTCAGCAGAAAATCACTCTGACAGCAATGTTCCCCGTAGAGCCTGTTATAGGCTCCCATGATGGTATACGAGCCGCCCTTTTTGACCGCGTCATAAAATGCCGGAAGGTAAATTTCCCGGAGGGCTTTTTCATCAATCTTTACGTCCACCCACAGCCGCTGTGTCTCCTGGTTGTTGGCGGCAAAATGCTTCACGCATGCCGCCACGTCCCAGTTCTGGACGCCCTGGATATAAGGCACTGCCATTTCCTTTGTGAGAAATGGATCCTCACTGAAATATTCAAAATTCCGCCCGCACAGAGGGCTCCGCTTGATGTTCACCCCCGGTCCCAGGATCACGTCCTTGCCGCGTCCCCTGGCTTCTGCCCCCAGCACCTCCCCGGCTGCCCGGGCCAGCTCCCGGTTCCAGGTGGAAGCCAGGGCACTGTTGCAGGGAAGATAGGTCACATAGTCATCGTGATTTCCCACACATTTCCATCTGTCCGGCTCAAATTCCTGACGCACACCCATAGGCCCGTCGGACATGACGAGGGCCGGGATCCCAAGCCGTTCCACCGGCGCAGTGCGGAAGAGCTCCGCGCCGTGGATCATACTGATCTTTTCCTCCAGCGTCAGCCGGCGCATCAAAGCCTCCGCTTCATTTCTTAATGTCTGTTTATTTTCCATATCCTGTCTCTCCCAATTTTACAGATGTTCAGAACGCCCAACAGCCTCAGACAGAAGCTGCGTAAGCAGCGGATAGCCTGCGCTGCAGACAGGTCCGCGGCCTGCAGTCCTGAACAGTTCCTTCCCCTTGTTTGTACACCAAAACGATCGCCGTCTACGCCAGCGTACAGATAAAGGTCCCGTACGTCTCCGCCAGCTGCAGCACCGTGTCATTTCCTTCGATTTCAAATTCCGCTCCGGCTGCATCCGCGATCCGCTCACCTACAAGCCGGATCTTCAGCTTCGCATTTCCCTTGGCCTCTCCGTAGATCTTGCCGCCCTCCCGCCGGAGCGTCACGGACGTGATCAGCTTTTCGTGCTGGTAAACCTCCGTATGGGCCTCATCCAGCAGCCCGTATACATCCATTTCCAGCCGGTCATGAAAATCATAATCCACGCAGTCCGCATTCTGTCCCACGGGGATGATGCTGTTCTCCCGCACCCACAGTGGAATGGACAGATAATCATGGATCTCCTCCCGCCAGGCTCCGCCCTGCGCCTGCTCCCCGGTCAGGTAATTGGTCCATAGGCCCTGGGGCAGATAATAAACGGCCCTGCCTTCCTCGTTGAAAATAGGCGCCGCCAGAAGGCTGTCCCCCAACATATACTGCTTATCCAGATAACGGCAGTTCCTGTCCCCTTCAAATTCCAGCGCCATGCTGCGCAGCATGGGGATCCCGGTCCGTGAGGTCATATAGGCACTGCTGTAAAGATACGGGATCAGCTCCATTTTCAGCCTGGTAAAGAAACGCACCACATCCACAGCCTCCTCGTCATACACCCAGGGCACCCGGTAGGAGGTGCTCCCGTGAAAGCGGCTGTGCGTAGACAACAGGCCGAATGCCGCCCAGCGCTTGTACACGTCCGCCGTGGACTTGCTCTCAAATCCGCCGATATCGTGGCTCCAATAGCCGAAGCCGCTGCTGGTCAGGGACAGTCCGCCCCGCAGGCTTTCCTCCATGGATTCATAATCCGACCAGCAGTCCCCGCCCCAGTGAACCGGGAATTTCTGTCCTCCGGCCGTCGCGGAACGGGCAAATACCACGGCCTCCTCTTTTCCCTTTCGTTTTGCGACCACCTCGTAGACCGCTTTGTTGTAAAGATACGTATAAAAATTATGCATTTTCTCGGGATCCGCGCCGTTGTAATAGACCGCGTCCACCGGGATCCGCTCGCCGAAATCCGTCTTGAAGCAGTCCACGCCCATGTCCAGCAAGCCTTCCAGCTTCTCCTGATACCAGCTCACCGCCGCCGGGTTGGTAAAATCCACGATGGCAAGCCCCGGCTGCCACATGTCCCACTGCCACACATCGCCGTTTGCCCGTTTCAGGAAATACCCCTTCTCCATGCCTTCGTCGAAGAGGACCGACTCCTGGCCGATGTAGGGATTGATCCACACACAGATCTTGATCCCCTTTTCCTTGATCCGCCGCAGCATCCCCTCCGGATCCGGAAATACCCGTTCATCCCAGACAAAATCCGTCCAGTGAAATTCCCGCATCCAGCAGCAGTCAAAGTGGAACACGCTTAAGGGAATCCCCCTCTCCAGCATGCCGTCGATAAAGCTCATCACCGTTTCCTCGTCATAATCCGTGGTAAATGAGGTAGACAGCCACAGGCCGAAGGTCCACTGGGGCGGCAGCGCGGGCTTTCCGGTGATATCCGTATACCGTGCCAGCACCTCCTTCATGGAAGGCCCGTTGATCAGGAAATACTCCAGGCTTTCGCCTTTTACGGAAAATCCCACCTTCGTCACCTGCTCGGTACCCACCTCAAATTCCACCCGTTCCGGGTGATTGACAAATACGCCGTAGCCCCGGCTGGACAAATAAAACGGGATATTTTTGTAGGACTGCTCCGTGCTGGTGCCCCCGTCCTCGTTCCAGATCTCCACCGACTGTCCGTTTTTGATAAACGACGTAAAACGCTCTCCCAGCCCATAGATCAGTTCGTCCACGGACAGCCCCAGCTGCTGCCGCATGTAAGCGTCCCCGCTTCCCCTGTCGTAGGCCGCACCCTTCCAGTCTGTCTTCATATAAGCCAGATCCCTTGGGCCGCTCTTCGTCAGCAGTTCACCGTCCCGCTCATACCGCATGGACCAGTTTTCCTTGTCAATGACCAGCCGCAGAGCTCCGCTGGATACGGTCAGCTCCTCCTCGCTCTCCTCCATGCAGAAGCAGTCCATTTCCTCGGGAAGCTCCAGCTCAAACCGGGTCACATCCGGCCGGACTCCCTTGTGGTGGAAGGTCTGCACCCGGATCACCTCCGGCATGGGAGCCGTGATCCGGACCGTCAGGTTGATGCCCCCCAGCGTATCCCCTTTTTTCTCAATCCTTGAGGTCGGCGCGCACAGCACCACCTCCCGTTTTCCTTCTCTCACCTCATAAACGTGTGCCGGTGAAAAGCACCCGTATCCTTCTTTTAATAACCAGCATCCATTGTGAAATTTCATAGTTGGCCTGTCCTCCTTCTGTCATCTGGAACCGGGGAGATAGCGCGCAATTCTGAACTATTCAGGCGGGGTGCGCTTTCCCCCTGTCCGCCCTCATTATAAGAAAGAAGCCCTATAATTAATACCGTATTTATTCGCAAAAAAATACCACTTTTTTTAGAGGATTTTTATGTTAAAATAAGGCTATAAATTAAGGAAGCAAATGGAACTGAAATAAAACTCCAAGAGGAGGCCGCCATGATCAATAACCTCCATCTAAAATATTTTTCAAAAAAGAATATGAAGCACCAGCTCATCACCCTGTTTATCTTTGCCATTGTGGTTCCGGTCCTCATCATCGGCAGCGTGCTGGGCGTCCTGACATACCGCAGGACCATTTCCCACTATGAGGATCTGACTCATTCCCAGGCCCAGCTGGTGCATTCCACGATCGTATCCACGTCGATCTACATGTACTCGATCTATGAGACCCTGATCTGCAACCCGGAGCTCCTGGAATTGCTGAGTTCGGAAGATCCGGAGTTCGATTCCATGAAGGCCACCGGCGAGCTGGCCTCTCTGTTCGACAATACCCTGTCGAATACTGCCATGCTCACCAGCCTCCGCCTGTACGCGCCCGATGAGCTGATGGAAAATGTGGAATCCAACAGGTACATCCTGCCTTTTACGGAGGACATCAAATCGTCCCGGTGGTATCAGAAGTCCACGGAGATCTCGGGCAATTTCTGGATCAGCGATATCCGCACCGGACAGAATGACGTGACCTACTGGGAACTCCATTATTGCTGCCGGATCCCGGTTCCCCGGAAAAATGCATACGCTGTGCTTGTGATGTCCGTTTCCAACGATTATCTGCGCAGCCTGATCTCCAGCAAAAATTATCAGATTTTCCTCAATGTAAATGACGAGCCTGTATTTATCAGTTCGGACCGGCATTACGCAGGCCGGCCGTTTCCTCTGGATCTGGAAAAAGAAACGATGGATTCCCGCACCGGAAGCTTTACTTTATTCCCCAGGGGGCAAGAGGCCGGGAAGGACGGCGGCGGCTCCGGCGAGACGGAAACAGACCCGGCTGGCCTGTCTCTGCCGCAGAACTCCTCTCCGGAGGAAACGGTGATCGGCTCCTATGCGGAAGCCACCCTGTACCACTCCTCGGACCTGCTTCATATTTTCGTCGCGGATCCCAATGCGATGGGCACTACGCGGCATCTCCTGGAGATTTTTATCGGGATCATGGTGCTGGCGCTGCTGATCTCTGCCGTGATCATTTTCCTGTACGCCACATATTTCAGCAGCCGGAT
Source organism: uncultured Clostridium sp. (assembly GCA_964415625.1). Classification (GTDB taxonomy): domain Bacteria; phylum Bacillota; class Clostridia; order Lachnospirales; family Lachnospiraceae; genus Schaedlerella. The sequence continues at coordinate 11,540 of CAYQBE010000050.1, read as the reverse complement.
CAATACCCTCCGGCTTGCCATGTACAAGGTCAGCAACAATGACTATGAGATTGTGGATACCATCCGGGGGGATGATGAGCTGACGGAAACGTTCCGGGACATGAAGACCATGGTGCAGAAGCTGAAAAGCGCGGAAGCCCGGATCTATGAGGCGCAGATCCGGGAGCAGATGATCACAAACCAGCAGCAGCAGATGGAATTGAAGCTCCTGGCCAACCAGATCAACCCGCATTTTCTGTACAATACGCTGGAAGCCATCCGGATGAAGGCATTTGTGGAAGGAAACCGGGGAGTTGCCAACGCCATCAAACTGCTGAGCAAGTCCATGCGCTACGTGCTCGGCAATACCCAGACCACCTCCACCACCCTGGACAAGGAGCTGGACTACATCGCAACGTATATGGCGATCATGAAGCTGCGGTTCGGTACCCGCATCAATTACGACCTGCAGCTGGATAAACGCCTGGATCCCGCGGCCTGCCAGATCCTGCCGATCCTGCTGCAGCCCGTGATTGAGAACGCCATTTCACACGGTCTGGCGGACCTGGACGAGAACGGGCACATCATTCTCCGGATCCGGCCGTCCCAAGACCGGACGCAGCTGTGCGCCTATGTCTTCGACAACGGCTCGGGGATGCCCCGGGAAATGCTCCGAGAGGTGGTTTCCCATCTGGACACCCCGCCCGAGGATACCGGACATGGGGTCGGGCTTTACAATATCAGCAACCGGATCCATTTATTCTACGGGCCGGAATATGGGATTGCCATACGGAGCAAGGAACACTTCGGAACCTGTGTCACGCTGACCATTCCGCTGTGCACGACAGAGGAGGAATTGCTATGAATGTATTGATCGCAGATGATGAACAGCTTGTACTGGAAGGACTCAAATATATCATTGACTGGGAGTCCTGCGGATTTACCCTGTGCGGGACCGCCGTCAACGGGCAGGACGCGCTGGACAAGATCCTCTCGCTCACTCCCGACCTGGTGCTCCTGGACATCCGAATGCCGAAAATGAACGGCATCGAGGTGGTGCAGGCCGCCGTGGAAGCTGGATTTTCAGGAAAATTCATTATCCTGAGCGGGGTCTCTGATTTTAAGCTGGCCCAGACCGCCATGCGCTACGGCGTGGACTTTTATCTGACCAAGCCCATCGATGAGGATGAGCTGGAGCAGTCTGTACGCACCGTCCATGACCTGATCGAGAAGGAATCCCGGACCTCCCGCTCCTACTCCCAGTACCGGGACCGGGCCAGGGACAATATCCTCCGGGATATCCTCTTAAATACCTGTGACTTCCGTGCCCTGGACCTGCAGGACCTGGATCTGCAGGCCGACATTTACCAGGTCATCACCTATGGGAATTACAACCAGGATACCTTTTACCAGGAATGGAATTTTTCCGACCTGATGCGGGTCACTAACCAGGACAACCGTTCCTTCGATGTCCTGGATGTAGACCAGCGGAAAGTGATCCTTTTGAAAGGGAGCTTTGCCATCGCAAGGTTCGAAAATCTGCTCCGGCATTACCGGACGGCGCCCCAGAAGGGCTCCCCCTTTGACTCCATTTTCCTCACCTACGGACAGCCCGTGTCCCAGATCCAGGACATTCATCTGTCCTATCAGGATGTGTGCCAGTTGGAGGACCGCCGGTTTTTCTGCGCCCAGAACCAGCATGTGATCGGCTATGATGAGCTGCACCGGCACCTGTCCTCCACCCATCTGTTTTCCCAGGATCGGGCGCCGGAATACGCGGAATCATTTTCCAACTATATCCAGTCCCACAACCCGACCCTGATCACAGAGACGCTCCGGGAACTGTCCGCCTATCTCACCGGGTGCGTGGCGGAGATCACGGATATCAAGCATTTCCTGATCGATATCTATATCCTGGTGAAGCAGAAGATCATGCAGGCCTTCCCCCATGCGGACCTGCCGTTTCTGGCCAACGCCTCGGTCATCATCCTGGTGGAGGAAAAATATTATCTCTACGAGATCATCGCGTTTCTGGCGGAGCAGTTCGAGATGTGGATGCATTCCGTGGGGTATTCCTCCGGGGAAAATGTGCTGGATGAGGTGCTCCATTATATCCGGCATAACTACAGGGAAAACTTAAAGCTGGAAACGCTGGCGCCGCTGTTCGGATACAACAGCTCGTATCTGGGGCGGCTGTTTACGAAAAAACTGGATGTGAATTTTAACGCTTATCTGGACCAGGTGCGGATTGCAAAGGCGAAGGAGCTGCTGGAAGACCGCAGCTTGAAGGTGTATGAGATCGCGGAACAGGTGGGGTACAGCAATGTAGATTATTTTCATCGGAAATTCAAGAAATATGAAGGGACTTCTCCGGCGGAGTATCGGAAGAAGAAGGGGATGTAAATTGGGATTGTACTTTTTTCTAAAGTCATTTATAATAGATTCAAGAAATGCAGAAGGTAACCATGAAAAGCATATGGGAAAGCAGGTGATAAAATGACATTAGAAGAGCAGAAACAGGTAGCGATCGACTATTATGTGAATCTCATGAGGATAAAAGCTCACGAAACAGCGGAAAATAAAGAGCTTGACTACCAGATACGGGTAGCGAAGGTCAAGTTATCCACCTTTAGTATTGATGTATCTGAACTGGAATTTTAAAGCAGGAGCTGCAGCGCCATCTCGGTGCTGCAGCTCCTGTTCTTTTTTCGGTCCGGATGGATATTTTTTCTTCCTCCCGATTTCTTATTTCGACAGGGCCGCCTTACTCTTCACGATCTCTGTCAGCATTTCCTCCGCGTCCGCCATTCCGGTTTTATCCAGTTCGGCGATCATCCCATCATATTCTTTATCGAAATCTGCTTCCTTCGCCATCACACAGCTGATCAGATCCGCCTGCGCGATCTCGTCCAGCTTGTTGCCGATCTCATCAAATTCCACCGGTTTGGACATAGCCCATACCGGAGAGTAATCCGGAACTTCAAATTCATCCTGCTGCGGGAAGATATCCAGCAGTGTTTCTACGCCCCAGGCTTCACAGGCCGCCTTCTGCTCCTCGTTGTACTCTGCAATGACCGCGTCCCTGCTGGTGGTTGTGTATGTGCTGCCTGTAGGATCTTCCACGCCGACACCATACCGCGGGAACGGATAGTTATGGAATCCGACGCCTGTTGTCTTCTGATAGTTCTTATCATTTTTGGACGCGTCGATCTCGTCCTGTTCCCGATAACGGTGTCCGTCGTCATCCACGAAATAATTGGTGCCTTCAATTCCCCAGTTCACCAGCACCTGTCCCTCATCCGAGCAGATATAATCCAGGTACTTGATGGCTGCTTCCGGATTCTTGCAGGAGGTCGTGATACCGATTCCCTGTCCGGTCGCAAGACCCTGATACATCAGTGTAGGAACCTTTACACTCTCGTCCATACCCAGCGGAAGCCCGCAGTAGGTCTGTTCCAGCTTGCCGTCCTGCTTTAAGATCTTCTCTCCGTCCTGGTAATCCCACATGGTATCAAACAGCGCCAGCACGCGTCCGGAAGAAATCTTGGCAATGTAATCGTCATGGGTCTGGGTCGCAAATTCCGGATCCAGGATTCCTTCATTGTACATTCTGTTGAGCCACTTAAAATATTCCCGCACCTTCTCGGAGGTAAACTTGTAAGTCGCATTGTAATCTTCATCGATCAGCCACTGCCCGTTATCCGGCGCGCCCTCTGCAATGTATCCTGCCGGGTTGCCCAGGGTGATCATCCAGTGCCAGTCAGAAGCGGAAAGAGAAATTCCGATCATGTCCATGCCGTCTTCCGTCTTCGGGTGTGCCGCGAGATAATCCTTGATCATCTTCTCAAACTCATCCAGTGACTTCGGAACCTCGTAGTTATTTTCCTTCAGGACGGCAAACTGTACCTGCGCCGTACCTGCGTCCTCATACTTGGTTCCGCCCTTTTCATAGGAGGAAAGCTGGTAGATGGACGGGTCGTCCTCGGAATGCTTCAGTTTTTCAAATTCGTCCCCGTACATTTTCTTGATATTCGGGCCGTACTCCTCGATCAGGTCTGTCATATCGATCAGTACTCCGGCGTCGATCAGGCTTCCCGCGTCACCCTTCGCATAGATGATATCCGGGAATTTCTGCTCCGCGATCATCAGGGAAATCCTCTCCTTATCCTCCCCGACCGGATGATCCGTCTCCAGCTTCACGCCGGTCTTTTCCGTCAGCGCTTCCGCCACCGGATCTGTCCAGGGATCGTCCTCCTGCAGGTCCGCATTGTAAAATGTCAGCGTTGTTACACCGTTTTCGTCCGTTGTTCCGGAACTGGATTCTTCTTTCTTGCCGCCGCATCCCGCTGCCAGGCCGGCTACCATTGCAGCTGTGAGCAATAATGCCCAGATTTTCTTTGCTTTCATAAAATTTTTCTCCTTTTTGTTTTGATTTATTACATATCTGCTGCCGTTCTGATCCGCAGCAAATACTCTGTCAGTCCTTCACCGCGCCCAGCGTCATCCCGCCCACAAAATATTTCTGCAGGAAGGGATACACGATCAGGATCGGCACGGTAGCCACGATCGTGATCGCCATACGAACGGACATCGGGGATACTGCGTTTTTCAGCTGGGCCGATGCCGCATGGGGATCGATCTGGATGGTGGCCTGCTCCATGATCTCATACAGTACATACTGCAGTGTGGGAAGGTCTCTCGCGTACAGGTAGGTATCCATGAACGCGTTCCACTGGCCCACTGCTATGAACAGCGCCACCGTCGCGAGGGACGGTACACACAGCGGAAGGATCACCTTGCGCCAGACTGTAAAGTCATTGGCCCCGTCCAGCTTCGCCGCCTCCTGCAGCGCCATGGGCAGCCCTTCGATGAAGGAGCGCATCAGGATCACGTTGTATACCCAGATCAGCCCCGGGATGATATACACCCAGAAATTATTGCCCAGCTTCAATGTCCTTGTCAGCAGGAGGTATTCCGGAATCATACCGCCGCTCACATACATGGTAATGATAAATAAAATCGTAAAGACTTTATTAAAATAAAAATCCTTTCTGCTGAGCACGTATGCCAGCATTGCCGTACAGATCACACCGAGTCCGGTTCCTACGACGGTCCTGACAACAGACATCAGGAATGCCCCGCCCAGGTCATTTTCCCGGAATATGTACGTATAGTTGCTTAATGTAAATTTTCTTGGAATGATGAAGTTCACGTTTCTCATGGTGTCCATGGAATCATTCAGTGAAATCGCCAGTACGTTTAAAAACGGATAGACTGTGATCACAATGAGGAACAGGCATAATACCAGCAGTACATAGTCAAAAGCCTTTTCACTTTTTGAACGCTTCACCTCAAAATCTTTGCCTGACATATTGCCTACCTCCTTTATACAAGCTTATCTTCGCCGACCATGCCCGCAACCTTGTTGGCAAGAAACAGCAGGATGACGCCGACTACCGACTGGAACACACCGATGGCAGTACCCAGCCCGTAATTGTTGCTTCCGATACCACGGACATACGCGAACCAGGAAAGAACCATGGCGTGGTCCTGTACGATGCTGTTGCTCAAAAGCATCTGCCGCTCCATCCCTACATTCAGGGCGGATCCGATGTTCATGATCAGCAGTACGATGACCGTGGGCCTGATGCAGGGCAGCGTCACATGCCAGATCCGCTGGAAACGGTTGGCGCCGTCAACCTTGGCCGCCTCGTACAGCCCCTGGTCAATTCCCGCCATTGCGGAAAGGTAGATAATGGCGTTCCAGCCCATTTCCTTCCAGACATCGACCAAGCAGACCACAAACCAGAATACCGGGCTGTTGGTGGACATGATGTGCAGGTCCGTCCCCAGCATGGTGTCGAACGCGCCGCCGTCATTGAACAGCATTTTCGCGATACTGGCAATGATAACCCAGGACACGAAATGGGGAAGGTAGGACACGGTCTGGGTGATCTTCTTAAACCGGGTAAAGCAGATCTCATTCAGCACGATCGCGAACAGAATGGATGTGATCGTTCCGATCGCGATCCCCAGGATACTGATCCCGATGGTATTGATCATGGTCTGCGGGAACAGCCGGTCCGTAAATGCTTTGACAAAATTGTCAAATCCTACAAACGGCCTTTCCCAGACCGGAAGCGCGAATGTCCCGGGCTTCACATCCTGAAATGCCATCGTCCAGCCCCACAGGGGGACATACTTGAATATGATCAGCCAGATCACGAATGGCACGGACATGGCCAGAAGATATCTCTGCCGCCACATCAGATTCCAGGAAAATTTTTCCTTGAAGTTTTGTTTCTTTTGTTTCTTCATCCTCTTTCTCGACCTCCTTTTCTGTACTAATTATACAAAAGGGGGGCGGGATTCTGGTACCTTGCTTTTTGTATGTATTTTGCGTTAAATATTATACTGCGCGCCGGATCAATCGGACACGCGGCACGGACTGGAATATCCGTTTTTTCCACCTGTATGGCTTCAGAGTCATGTGAACTTACTGGAATGTATATAAGGAATGGCTTGCTAATTTTTTTCTTAGATGTTATACTGAGCGCCAGATAAATCTGCCGCACAGTATAATATGATGCGCACAGCCGCATGAGGAATTATGCCGCTTTGCGGCTGCGGCCGGCGCGATACTCACGGCAGATTTCATCGGCCGTGAGTATATCTAAAAAAACGGATATTCCATACGATGATCATTTATTTGCGAGGTGAACAAATGAATAAAAAACAATTTATGAATCTTCCTGACGGGATAAAAGAAGAATGGTGGGGATTCCACTGGCTGGAGCATGTGACCGCAATCCCCGCGCCGCTTGTGCTTGTTACAGGTTATAAAGAAAACGGTCTGGCAAACGGAACGATGCAGTCGTGGTTCTGCTTTTCCAGCGAAAAGCATTTCTACTGTATTTTCGGGAGCGTAAATAAGTATACCCATATGTACGAGATTGCTTCCGGGAAAAGGCAGCTGGTGATCAATTTCCCGGACAGGGCATGCCTTGAGAAATGCATGTCTACCATAAAAAATAACAGCTATGAGATGGACGAGCTTTCAGCTTCAGGTCTGCATTATCATGACGGCAGCAACGTAAACGCGCCTGTTGTTGAGGAATGTTTTCTGAATCTTGAATGCGAAGTGGAATGGGAAAAAGAACTCTTTGCGGGAAGCGACCATGTGGCATTGTGTGTCCGGATCGTAAATATCTGGATGGATGAAGCGCATTACAACGCTGAAAAGTGCGGGCGTTATGGAGAGACGGGATATCTTTACAATATTCATTCCCCCTTTAATCCCGAAACAGGGAAACGAGAAGAGACAACCGTCGCGGTGCTGAAAACGCTTTGAACCAGAGCATTCTCGGAAACTCAGCCGCAAAAGATGGGTGCAAGGGAGTTTCCGAGAGTGCTCAACCATTCCAGGAGGGAAATGCAATGAATAAGGATCTACCGTTTCACCTTCACCACAATTTTTTTCACCCGGCATTTCTCCCCGGCGATGCACCGGGGTTTGTGGGCATCCTCCGGGGGGACGACGGCAAGATCGCCTGCCTCCAGCAGGATCTGTCCGCTCCTCTCCGGCTCCTCAAAAAATACCAGATCCTTTTCACTGTCATAAGGTGCCTTTTCTTTCAGACCCTCACGTTTCGCATATCCAAACAGTTCCCTCCCGGAAACCACGTACTGGATATCAAAATATTGGTCGTGTGCTTCGAACGCGCATTCATCCCACGGAATCGTGGTATATTCCTGTACATTCGCGAAAACCTCTTTGCCGTCGATCTCCGTATTGCCGACCGGGAGGGCTTCCAGGTCTTCTGTCCTTAAAAAATGATATGCCTTTGCGAATTTTTCCGACAGGTAGTCATATTGATCCGCAAGCTTCAAGGTTGTTGTGAGCATGATTTTTCTCCTTTTCATTATAGATTTTAACTGTACGGTTGGATGATCTAAAGATAATCCAACCGTACAGTTAAAACAGGTTTGGAAACAGCGCCGTCGGTATTGCCAGGAATACATCGGAGAACACGATCATCAGCGCCAGCACCGCGATGGAGGACAGGAAGTAGGGCAGCACTCCCTTAAAGGATTCCTCAATACTGATCCCGCTGATGGATCCTGCCAGCAGCAGGCACAGGCCGTAGGGCGGTGTGACCAGTCCGAGGGCCAGTGTCACGACTACGATCAGCCCAAGGATGATGGGGCTGACGCCCAGGGCGGTGGCGGAGGGCAGGATGATCGGTACAAACAGGATCATAGCCGGAACCGCGTCCATGAAGGTTCCCACAAACATGAAGAACAATACCACTACGACCAGGAATACCAGCTTTCCGCCGGGCATTCCCACGAAGATCCCCTGCACCTTCTCGTTGAGCTGGTAGTAGCTCATCAGCTCACCCAGGGCATTGGCCGCGGCCAGCGCAAAGAGGGAGAGGGAGGACAGCTTCATGGTCTCGATCAGGATAGCCGGGATGCGGCTGATCTTGATGGTATGGTAGAAAAAGATCCCGATGATCAGCGCGTAGACACAGGCAACCGCCGCGGATTCCGTAGGAGTAAACAGCCCGGACACGATGCCGCCGATCAGGATGATGGGGGTTAAAAGCGCCGGAAGCGAGGTCCAGATCTGCCGGAGCACTTCTTTGGTGGGAACCTTTTCCCCTTTTGGGAAATTCTTTTTCTTCGAGTACAATACAACCACAAGCATCATGGCCAGGCCCAGCATGATTCCCGGAACCAGTCCGGTCATGAACAGGGCGCCTGTGCCTACGTTTGCGATGCCCGCATAGACCACCATGGTAATGCTGGGCGGGATGATGGAGCCCAGGGTGGAGGAAGCGGCGGTGACGCCTACGGCCGTTCCCTTGTCATAGCCCTGCTTTTCCATGGCCGGGATCAGGATCTTTCCGATCCCCGCGGTGTCTGCCTGGGAGGAGCCGGAGATTCCGGCAAATATCATGGATACCAGGATATTTGCGTGAGCCAGGCCGCCCCGCACGTGACCGACGGAGGATTTGCACACATCGATCAGGCGGTCGGAAATGGAGCCTTCATTCATCAGGTTTGCCGCCAGGATGAACAGCGGCACAGCCAGCAGGGTAAAGCTGTTCAGCCCGTTGAACATTTTCGTAAATACCACGCTGTTGGGGATGATCGGAAGTGCGGCGATCCCTGCGAAGGATACGAAGCCCAGCGCATAGGAGATCGGAACGCCGATCACGACAAATACTACAAAAAGAACGATCAATAAAATCTGCATATTACTTTCCTCCTCCTATTTTTTCATGAGATCTTTGACATCCTCGACGATCTGCCCGATCAGGTACAGCGCGGAGGTTGCCCCGCATACCGGGATGCACAGCCAGGTCGGCCCCCGTTTAAAATCCGGAATGCTCACCCAGCGGTAATTCCAGAACTGTACAGTCACCCGGCATCCGTAGTAAAACATCAGCACCGCCACGGTCAGCATGATCAGCGCGATCACGATGCCGAGTATTTTTTTCAGCTTCACGTTGGTCAGCTTGTCGCTGACGGATGTAAATGCGAAATGCTGTTTTTCATAGACCATGGCCGCAGCCCCCATGAATGCCGCCCAGATAAAGGCGTACATGGACACGTCCTCGGTCCAGATCGCGGCGATTCCGGCATAACGGCATGCCATCTGGATCACCACGCTTCCCAAAAAGATACATAAAAAGATTCCGCCCACTGCAATCTGGATCTTCTGTAGATAACCCAATGCTTTCTTCATCATTTTCCTCCTTTCAGAGCTTCGCCTTCCCTGCGCACCATCTCCAGGTAATCCTGCATTCCGTATTCTTCCGCGAAATGATCCTGGATGGGGATGGCAATTTCCTTAAATGCGTCAATATCCATATCTTCAAATTCCGTGATCTCCGCGCCGTCAGCCGCTACCTGCGCCTTGGACTCCTCAAACATGTCATAGGTGACCTGGCGGTTTTCCTCCGTGGCCACGCGGCAGGCCTCGTCGAACCAGCCTCTTTGTTCCTCGGTCAATGCCTCATAAAACTGCCCCGTAGTCAGGAATAAACGGGTGGTATAATCATGGTGGGTTTCGCAGACGTATTTTCCATTGTCCGTCTTGTGGTGCTCCTTCAGGCGGAAGCTGGTATAATCATTTTCCGCGGAATCCACAACCCCCTGGCTCAGTGCCTGGTAGAGCTCGCCCCATGCGACGGAGGTCGGGATCGCCTTGCAGTTTTTCCAAAATTCCTGCACCACCGGAGTGCTCTGGGTACGGATCGTCATGCCCTTTAGATCCTCCGGTGAGGTGACGGGCTTCTTTCCATAATAATCGCGGACAGAGCTGGTCCAGTAGCCCATGATCTTAAAACGGTTATCCATTTTTTCACTGAGCAGGTCGCTCATTCCCTGGCCAAATTCCCCGTCCATGCAGGCTTCCCAATGGTCGAAGCTGTCAAACAGATACAGCAGGGAAAACATATCGATCTCATTGACTCCGAGAAGCGTCATAAATCCGGGAGACGCTACAGTTAAGTGGATGGCGCCCAGCTCCAGCTTTTCCACCAGTTCGGATTCATTTTCCCCCAGGGTGCCGTGGTGCAGGGTAGCAGTGGCCCTTCCGCCGGACACCTCCTCCAGCACCTCCTTGAAGCGGATGGCCGCCTTGGAGTATGGATTTTCCAGGGAAGTCTGATTGTGGGCCAGGATGATATTGATCTCGGGTTGGGGCTTGCCGTCGTCCGAAGAGCCGGAGGAACCGCACCCGGTCAGGCTGGTCAGCAGCAACAGCAGGGACAGACAGAAGCAGCAGAATTTTTTCATGATGATTTACCTTTCCTTCCTATATAAAATGTAGTTGTGCAGAAAACATGATTTCGAGAGAATTTCCGCAATTATTTTCCTGTTTTATAGAAAACTCCTTTTTAGAATCTTCACTACATCGCCAATACGGATTCCCAGATTTCTTCAATGACCGGGATGCCCTGCTCCATATTGTCCTTCATGGCCTGGAGCGCCCGCTCGCCAGGATACAATACGCTCTTGCCTTCCTCCGCCGGCCGGGAGGATTTGACATCGGCGATGATGCTGTCTACAATCTCGTCCGTGAGCTCGGCGCTGTTCGCCTTGGACGGATCAATGGCGATCATCACCTGGGAGAGTCCCACCTCGTCTCCGAAGGTTCCGATCTTGCTGACGGAATTGCCGTTGGTCAGTACGGTGGCGATCAGGTCCAGGGCGATGGAAATGCCGCTGCCCTTCCAGTAACCCATGGGGAGCACCCGCCAGGTCTTCTCGATCTCGGCCGGGTCGGTGGTCAGATTGCCGTCCGTATCGTAGCCGCCCGGGACAGGAAGGGAAAGCCCGTTTAACCGGCAGTTCTCAATCTTTCCGTAGGAAAACTGGGACACCGCGCAGTCCACGACAACGTGGCGGCCGTCGCTTCTGGGGACGGCGAAGATGATGGGATTGTTGCCGATCTTCCGATCCGCGCCTCCCCATGCAGGCATATTCGGCATGGTGTTGGACCAGCAGATCCCGATGCAGCCCTGGTCCGCCGCCTGGAATCCGTAGCT